>CALGFJ010000203.1 GCA_937881055.1 uncultured Acidimicrobiaceae bacterium
TGCCGATACGGTGACGCTGCCCGGCGCACTGGTGACGTACGGAACCGGGTGTCCGGTGGTCCAACCGACCTGCAAAACCTCAATCGTGCTCTTCGTCGTGCGAAATGCGACGGTCGCTGAGAGTCCGTTGACCAGAATGCTCGCCAACCCATTGGCCGCCGTCGCGCCACTCAAGGCCGAAAGGTCCGTCGCCACGTACGCTCGCCACGCACCTTGATCGTGCAAGTGGCGCCACATCGGGGTGACGGGATCATTTTGACTGAGCAGAATCACGTGTGACACGTCATCGACGTAGATCAGGTCCACGTTGCCCGAAGGATCGAAGATGGGGATGGGGTCGGCCGAGGGCGCCGGAAGGCTGTTCACCGGCGCTGACAGGTTGGTCCAGGACTTAACGCCCGCACTGGTCTCGGTGAAGAGCGCGAGTTGATTGTGATTCGTTCGATAGGCCATCGCACCTTCGGTGGCGTCGCTCGCGCCGTGGGGAGCACCGATCATGGTGGTGTGTTCGATCGAGCTCTCGAGTGAGAGCGCATTCCACGGAAGAGGTCCCGTCCCGGAATTTATGAACTGGTAAATGGGCAGTCCGGCGGGTGCGGCGAGGGTGGTCGCACCGCGCGACCCGGTGGCCGCGAGGGTGGTCGTGGCAATCACCACGGTTAGTAAGAGCAATGCCCTTCGAAGTTTCACTCGTGTCCTCTTGGGAATAAACCCAACTCTTGGGAGTAAACCCAATTCGTCGTGCACCTTCAACATGTTGAAGTCTAGGGGCGCGCCATTTTCGGACTCGTTCAGCGACCGTGTGACCAGGCGTGGGGTGTTACGTTCGCGTGACGATTGTCTTCGCCGCTGACGCCGCGCCCGGCCCGTGAACGTTGAGTGCGCGAACCGTTACTCGGTACGTCTTTCCCTTCGCGAGATGTCCGACCTTGATCGACGTCGAACCCTTGGCGAGTGCGGACCACTTCGAACCACCGCTCACGGAGTACTGGTAGGCCGTGATCGCACTGCCGCCGTTCGAGGACGGCGCGCGCACCACGAGGTCGAAGCCGCCCACGAGTGCGGAGAGTTTCGCAATCGTTGCCCGTCCCGGAACATTCGACGTGACCTTGGCGCCGGCCGTGACTTGAATCGTCGCTTGGTCGATCGTCTGCGATTCGTAATTGACGACGACGTCGATCGGCCCCGGCTCTGAGCCCGAGACGCTGAACTCGGCGACACCGTTCGCGTCGGTCGCGATGGTGTAGCTCGCACTTCCGTTCGTCGATTCACTGGAGCGGTCGCCGTCGATCAGGACTTGACCGCTGGAACTTACGTTGGTCGCGGTGACGTTCACGAATGCATTCGCGAGCGGATCGTTGTTCGTATCGTGCAGGGTGGCCGTGACGTTGACGGGCACGTTGACGACGGAACTCGAATTCGCCACCACGAACGAGCTCTTGGTGGCGTCGAACTTCAAGGGGCAGAGACCCGCGAAGAAGCCCGCGCCGTCGGGACTGCCCAGGCCCGACGCCATGTCGTAGCCGACACCGGCGCTGTACGCACCGACGTTGTGGAGGTCGTTCGATCCGGTCGTGACATCGATGAATCCGGTGCTCGCCATCGCGTAGAGCGAGGGGTTGATGAATCCCAGTCGACCGGTGCCACAGGCCTGAGCCGCGACGGCGACCAGGGAACTGACCATCGGCGCACCGATCGACGTGCCACCGACGGAGTTCCAGCCCGCGACGCAGTTTTGATGGCACGCCCCCTGGCCCGTGCCGGTGTAGTACTGGATGAATCCCGTGCTGGGGTCGGCGTCGGTCGAGAGGTCGGGCACGGTTCGCATTGTTGCGCTCGCGGGCACGCCCGGCGCGTTCTGCCACGACGGGCGTGACCACAACGTCGAGACGCCGCCGCCGCCCGCGCCCGGGTTGCCGGACTTGACCGGCGTGTTCCACACGGTCTGACTGAGGGGACTGATGTCAGTCACGCTGAGGCCCCCGACGCCGGTCACGTAGGGCTGGGAGGCCGGGTCGTCCACCGCCGGTGAGTTGTTCGTGATGCCGTTACAGTCCGATGAACCGGAGTCGCCGGCCGCCGACACGATGGTCTGACCCTGGGCCGCCATCTGTTCGAAGATCGGCTGCTCGGCCGACGGATCGCCACTGGGGTCGCTCTCGCACGTTCCCCACGACGTCGAGACGATCGAGGCGGTGTTGTCATCGGCGATCTGCTGGTAGGCGTCGATCGGGCCACTGCTGTTGTTCGGCCCCTGGTAGATCTCGATGTTGGCGCCGGGCGCCATGGCCGTCACCTCTTCGATGTCGAGTGTCGGCTCGTCGTCGTATCCACCCGTCGGTCCGCCGTCGACCGAGACGGGAGTGATCGTGGGATTGAGTCCGTAGCAGTTCAAGTACGTCGCGAGGTCACCCGGGTCGTACGCGCTCAGTTCGTAGACGGCAATCGTTTGGCCCGAACCGGTGACGTTGTTCGCCCACTCGGTGTTGAGACCGTAGAGCGAGGCGAATTGAAAGGGCGTGTAGCCACCGTTGACGTTCGGAGTCGTTGAAAGTTCGCCGCCGTCTTCCGGACACGTCGTCGGGAGCGCACTGTGGGAACTGGCGTGGGAGAGGACCAGGTTGGTCGAGGGCTGCACGACGGAGGAGAGTCCGGCGACGCCGGCGATGTCGTGGGCGACCGGAGCCGGCACCGATCCCTTGGTCGTCAGCTGTGCCGCGAACGCACCGTCCGATCGACGAACCGTCTCGACGTGGGCCGCGAAGGCGAGCGCGATTTGTGTGGTCGTGCCCTTCACGTGCAGCACGAGGCGACCCTTGCTGAGTGCTCCGGCGCTCAGGCCGTAGCCTTCGAAGTAAGTGCGCACCGTCTCGACCGAGGACGCGGTCGCCCCGAATCGATGCGCGAACTGCTGCGTCGTGAGGAAGTGTCGATAGTTCGGTGACGCCGTGTCCGAAAGGCTCGTGATGTAGTCGCCGAGTCCCTTCGCGCTGCGCGGCGCCAGCGTCACGTCGAAGGTGGTCGTGATCGCTTTGTTGACGACGGTGACGTTCGCCGGAATCGGTGTCGTGCCCGCGACGACCACGCGCGCTTCGGCGGCCACGGCGTTCATCGTGGGCAGCGCGAGGCCCACGAGCGCCACGCTCACGGCCACGATGGGCCAGCGTAGGCGGGGTGACGGGCGGCGCATGGCCTCAGCCTAGGAAAACTCGGGCACCCGTGAACTCGCACGTTCCAATATTGTGCAAGAAGTTAGAAGATTCTTACGAGTTGTCGTGTGTTACGGATGCGTAACGACGCGAGAGGTCTCCGCATTCGAGGCAGATCTCCTCGGGGATGACGCCCGCGCGCATCAACCAACCGAACACGGTGCACCCGAGGCAGTAACCGAAGAACCCTTCGAGTGACGCGGCCAGGATCAGCGGAATCAGGATCCAGCGCGCATCGCCCCAGCCGGCCGTGAGCCAGACGATCGTCGCCGATCCGGTGAAGGCGAGGCCCAGAACCTGCGCGAATCGTTTGGGTGGTCCGGGAACCGACTTCTGCCATGTGGTGAGTCGCGGCCCCGCGACGCGCACGGCGAACTGTCCGAGCGGCGAGATCTTCGGTCCGGCGGCGACCCGCGCCACGAAGCCGTAGGTCAGGGGGATGAGCAGCCACGCCGTATTGGTCGCGAGCGCGACGAGCGCCATCGTCAGCACGCCGAGGGCGACCGTTCGGGCCGCGGCGTCGTTGACGGGATTCGGGAACGAGAAGAAATTCTTCATCCACAAACCTTAGCGAAAATGTCGACAATTCACGCTACGCCGTGATCGCCAGTCGGACCGTGGTGACGACACCCACCACGATGATGACGATCCGCACGACGTTGGGCGAGAGACGAAGGATCAACATGGCGCCGAGCCACCCGCCGACCAGGGTGCCGGCGAGGAACATATAGACGGCGTCGACGATCAAGTGGCCGCGCAAGATGAATATCAACGCCGCGATGAGGTTGATGATCAGCGAGAGCACGCTGCGCAGTCCCTGGAGTTCTTGGATCTCGAAGGGCAGGCTGAGCGCCATCACGGCGAGGAGGAGAATCCCCATGCCCGCGCCGAAGTATCCGCCGTAGATGGCGACGACGAAGATGCCGACGTACAGTCCCCAGCGTCGAGCCGGGTGCGCGTGATCGACGTGGGCGAGGTGTTTCGTAATTCGTGGCGCCAACGCGAAGAGCAGGGTGCCGCTGCCGATCAGCCACGGCACCACCAACGCGAAGAGGTGTGGGGAACCGAGTAGCAGGAGCGAGCAGCCGACCGCGGTGCCGAGCACGCACGACGGGATCAGCGATCGGATCAGGTCGCGATGACCTCGAAGTTGAAATCGGAAGCCGCGAATCCCACCCAAGTAACTCGGCACCACGCCGACCGTCGTGGTGACGTTCGCCGTCAACGCTGACGCGCCGGTCGCCAACAACGTCGGAAACGTCACAAAGGTCCCCCCGCCCGCTATCCCGTTGGCGATTCCGGCGCCGATGCCGGCGAGAAGATAAATCGTGAGGCGCCACCCCAATGGAATCGTGGCGTCGAGCATTGTCGTAGCCTATTGAAAGTGAAATCTTTGCGAACTGGACGGCGTAATACCAGGAATTCGCGTTCCCGTCATCTACCGTTGGCGGCGTGTACCTCTTGAGCGGTGAGTTGATCGTCCCGAAGGATGCACCGAGTGATCTCATTCGCGCGGCCGGTGGCATTATCCGTCGCTTCGTCTCCAGTGGTCGCGTCGAAGTCGCGTGCATCTACCGCGAAGCTCGTGGCGACTGGACATTCCCGAAGGGCAAGATCGACGACGGCGAGACCTTCGAGCAGGGCGCGTTGCGCGAGGTGGTCGAAGAGACCGGCATGTCGTGTCACGTCATACGATTCGCCGGGACGACCAACTACACGCACCGCAAGGGAAAGCCGAAGATCGTCGCCTACTACCTGATGGAAGCGAACGAAGGAGAGTTCGTCCCCAATGAAGAGGTGGACGAACTCATCTGGGTCTCACTCGAGAGCGTGCACGCGAACCTCACGTGGAGCCGTGACCGAGAACTGTTCGACGAGGTGATGAAGTTCCCGGAGCTTCGAGCGGAAGCCTCTTAGCGAACCCGTTCCAGAAAGAGTCGCGTCGACTCGTGCTGCGGGTTCGCAAAGATCTCGTCCGGTGTGCCTTGTTCGACGAGTACGCCACCGTCGAGATAGGCGACTTTTTGCGCGACGTCGCGCGCAAAATTCATCTCGTGCGTGGCGATCAACATCGTCGTTCCAGTGTGCGCGAGATCGCGTAAGAGATCGAGCACCTCACCGACGAGTGAAGGATCGAGCGCGCTCGTCACTTCATCGAGCAACAGCAGTGCCGGTCTCATCGCGAGAGAGCGAACAATCGCGACGCGCTGTTGCTGTCCGCCCGAGAGTCGGTCGGGGTACTCGTCGGAGCGATCACGAAGTCCAATCCGCTCCAGCAACTGCAGTGCTTCGTCGAGAACGTCGCTGCGCTTGCGCTTGAGCGCGCGCACCGGACCGACGAGGACGTTTTCGAGAACCGTGAGATGCGGGAACAGGTTGAACGACTGAAAGACCATCCCGGTATGGCGCCGCACCTTGTCGGGATCGATGCGCACGTCGGTGAGCGACTGGCCAAAGAGTGTGATGGTGCCTCCGTCAATGGTCTCCAAGAGATTGACGCATCGCAGCAACGTCGATTTTCCCGACCCCGACGCGCCGATCAGACACACCACTTCGTGGCGCTGCAAGTCCAGTGAGATTCCCCGCAAGACCTCGTTGTCGCCGAATCGTTTCACGACCGAGTCGAGCTCGAGAATCACCTCGCTCACGTGGACGCCAATCGTCGATTGCGATCTCTCGCGATGAGGCCGTCAGTGACTCTGGTGAGCGGGATGGTCATCGCGAGGAACAGCAGCGACGCGACGACCAATCCGCTCGAATTGAACTTCAGGTCTTGATAAATTGTCCCGGCCTGGACTGCTTCGACGACACCGAGGACCGAGAGCAGTGCGGTGTCCTTCTGCAGCGAAATGAAGTCGTTCAGAAGTGGTGGCACGACGGTGCGTACGGCCTGAGGAAGGATCACGCGTCGCATCGTGGTCGCATTCGTCAGGCCAAGTGAGCGAGCGGCGAGGAGTTGTCCGTGGGGGACCGAATAGATGCCCGCGCGAAAGACTTCCGCGACGTAGGCGCTGTAGGTGAGGATGAGTGCCACACATCCGTAGACCGTCTGCGACTGAAATGAGATGAAGGAGATTCCCAGCCCCGGCACGCCGTAGCCGATGAGAAGAAAGACCAACAACACCGGTATTCCCCGAAAGATGTCCGAGTACACAATGGCCAATATTCGAAACGGCAGCAGGACCGGTGACTTCGACATCCGAGTCCACGCGATGGCCAAACCGAAGGCGAGGATGAACACTTCGGCGACAAGGAACACTCGAATGTTGATGAGCAAGCCCAAACCGACCGAACTCAGCGAGTCCCTATGGTTACCGACGAGCGACTGCCACATTTCGTGTGGGTTGAAAAAGAAGTGTCGCACCGTCGCCCCGCCGGGGGCCAACAAGAAGACGGCCACGAGTCCACCGATGATGAGTACCGTCGAGGCCGTGCTCGCCACCATCGCGCGACGGCCCAGAAAGAGTTGCTTTCGGCGCGGCGCCAAAAACGATGGCGTCTCTTCCGACTTCTTCGCGTCGGTTTCGTTGACCACGGAGATTACGGCTTGATTATGGGCACTTGGTTGTAGATACCGAGCCACTCCGTCTGAAGCGTCGCCAGCGTGCCATTCGATTTGATGGCCGCGATGGCCGCGTTCACGCAACCGACGAGCTTGTTGCCCTTCTGGAAGAGAAGTCCGTAGTGCTCACCGACACTTGGGAACTGACCGACCTGGACGGCAATGTTCTTGTTCTTCGAGTTGACTACCTCGCCGGATCCGGGCGACGCCATGTACTGGCCGTCGGGAGTGTCGAGAACAATGGCGTCGATCTGATGCGTTTCCAGAGCGGAGGCCGCGTCGGCGAGCGAGTTGTAGACCCGAGCGGACTTGGTCGGCTTGATCTGCTGATCGATGTAGAGCAGTCCCGTCGTGCCGATTTGGTCACCGTACTGATACGTCTTGAGTTCGGCCGACGTGTGATTCTTGACGATCTTGCTGCCCTTCAACGCGATGATCGACTGCTGGACGTCGTAGTAACTGTTGGAGAACGTGACGACCTGCGCGCGAGCGCTCGTGTACGAGACCTCGTTGATGTCGAAGTCGAAGTGCTTGGTGCCCGGCGCGAAGCTCGCGTTGAAGGGCTCGTGGACCCACACCACATTTGTGGGCTTGACGCCGAGTTGTTTGGCGATGGCGTACGCCACACCGGACTCGTAGCCCTTGCCGTTCGACGGCGTGTTGTTGACGAACCACGGTGTGTAGGCCGGTGAGTCGGTCGCAATCGTGAGCTTGCCCTTGGTGAACTCGTGAGCGTTGATTGACGTCTTGCACGGCACGAGCGCCGGCAACGCCGACGCGTTGGCGTTGCCGCCCGCGGACAGTGACACGGTGCCGATCGTGGCCAGCGTCACGAGGCCCGCCAGCGTGAGTCGTAGGTTGCGCATTGGTTTCCCTTCTCGGTGTTGCGACGTCGAGGTGTTTGTCAGTGTAATGCTGGGTTTCGTACAATTTTCGATGTTGACTTCGGCGAAGGCCGCGCCACCTTTCGAAGGGTCCGCTCGAAGAGAAACAAGTTTCATTAATGACGTGTCTTTACTAGGATGGGTCGGCTGGGAGAGGTGGGTGAGTTCGGTTTAAACCACATTCCTGCTAAGAATGCGGCCTGCGAAAGTGGGCCCGAGGGTTCAAATCCCTCCCTCTCCGCCATTACCACCGAGCGCAGTGCGCTCGGTGTTGTCGTCAAATAAGGAGACGTGGTGCGGTACTGGATCGAGACGCTCGGGTGCCCCAAGAACCACGTGGACTCCGACAAATTGGCGGGACTCCTGGAATCCCAGGGCTACACCGTGGCCGCGTCACCAGCCAAGGCCGACCTCGTCGTGGCCAATACCTGTGCCTTTATCGAAGCCGCTCGCGAGGAGTCGATCGAGACTGTCCTGGCGTTGGCGGACCTCAAGCGCTCGAATGCGCGACTCGTCGTCACTGGTTGCATGGCCGAGCGCTACGGCGAAGAACTCGCCACCGCCCTGCCCGAAGTGGACCTCGTCGCCGGATTCGGAGAGAGCTTGACGGCGCTCGCCCCTTCGACGCCCGTCGCTCTTCGCACTCGGCCGGTGCCGTCCTTCGACCTCTTGAATCTGCCGCGACCGAAGTCGGCCACGCCGTGGGCCTACGTCAAGATCGCCGAAGGGTGTGATCGTCGCTGCGGGTTCTGCGCCATACCGTCGTTTCGCGGCGACCAACGCTCGCGCTCCACCGACGAGATTCTCACTGAAGGTCGCGCCCTCGCTGAAGGGGGCGTACACGAACTGATTCTGATCGCGCAGGACCTCGCGAGCTGGGGACACGACCGACGTCGAGCTGGTCGGGGCGAACCGGTCGAAGTGCTCGACGAAGGGGGCACCCAACCACTCGTTGAACTCACCAAGACGTTGAGTCGCGAAGTCGATCGCGTGCGGCTCCTCTACTTGTACCCGTCGGGACTCACGAGCGCACTGATCGAGGCGATTCTCGAGAGTGGCGTGCCCTACTTCGACCTGTCGTTGCAACACGCGTCGAGACCGCTGCTTCGCGCGATGCGACGCTGGGGCGACGCCGAACGATTCCTCGAGCGCATCGCGGCGATCCGAGCGAGCGAACCGGACGCCACCTTTCGTTCGTCGTTCATCCTGGGCTACCCGGGCGAGACCGAGGATGACCAGCGCCGTCTGCTCGAATTCATCGACGAGGCGCAGCTCGACTGGGCCGGTTTCTTCACCTTCTCCTCCGAGGAGGGCACGCACGCCAATACGCTCGGCGACCAGGTCCCCCACGAACTCGCCCTCGAGCGGCTTCGAGAGGTGAGCGAACTCCAAGACGACATCACCGCTCGGCGGCGTGACGCCCTGGTGGGTACCCGACAGCTACTCCTTATTGACACGCCCGGCGTCGGGCGAAGTGTCCGCGAATGCCCCGAGATTGATGGCATTGTGAAGGTGGATCAGTCACTAACCGTGGGGGCGCTGGTCGAGTGCGAGATCGTGGCAAGTCACGGGACGGATCTGGAGGCGGTGCGAGTATGACCAGCGAGCCCACCTACGGCGAGACCGCGCTCCTCACGCCGGCCAACATGCTCACGGCGTCGCGACTGCTCGTTGCGCCGGTGTTCATCTACCTCATTGTCTTCGACCGGATCTCGTGGTGGACGGCGCTGGTCGGATTCTTGGCCGCCATGTCGGACTACTTCGACGGCATCGTCGCGCGCCGCCACGGTACGACGAGGTCGGGCGCGTTCCTCGACCCGTTGGCCGACAAGGTCATCGTCCTGGGTTCCCTGTACGCCCTGATCCTCGCTCGACCGCACGGCCTCAAGGGCTTCATCATTCCCGCGGTTCTCATCACGCTGCGCGAAATCTGGATGAGCGTGTTCCGCGCCCGCGCCGCGCGTCGCGGGATCTCGATTCCGGCGAGCAAGCTCGCCAAGTGGAAGACCTTCACCCAGGACTGGGCGATCGCGCTGTGCGTAATTCCCGTGACCGCGCACCACACGTGGATCGGCGTCACGGTCATCTGGATCGCTGTCGTGCTGACGCTCTACACCGGATGGCAGTACTACGCCGACGGTAAGAAAGTCGGACTTCGTGCGAGTTGAGATCGTCGCGGTAGGGACCGAGTTATTGCTGGGCCAGATTCCCGACACGAACTCCCAATGGCTGGGAGAACAACTCGCGGCCCACGGCATCGCCTCGCAGTTCCACCAGCACGTGGGTGACAACCACGAACGGATCCTGCTGGCGTTTCGAACGGCCCTCGCGCGTAGTGACGCGGTGATCGTGTGCGGGGGACTCGGACCGACGCAAGACGACATCACCCGCGCCGCCCTCGCCGAGGTGATGAACGTGCCGCTCGAGCGCGACGAGGAGATCGTCGAAAAGATCCGCGCGATGTTCGGAGCGCGGGGTCGCGCGATGCCCGAGAACAACCTCCTCCAAGCTGACGTTCCGCGAGGCGCGACGATCATCCCTCAGACCCGCGGCACGGCACCGGGACTGATTTGCACAGTCGGCCAGAAGGTTGTCTACGCCGTGCCCGGCGTTCCCTACGAGATGAGCGACATGTTCGAACGGGCGATCTTGCCCGACCTCGTGGCGCGCCAGATCGCCGCCGGGACCACGTCAGTGATCACGAGTCGGGTCCTTCGCACGTGGGGCGCGAGCGAATCGGCGCTCGCCGAAGCCGTGGCGCCGCGATTCGATGAGCTCGTAGGTGATGACCGGGTCACGATTGCGTTTCTCGCCTCCGGGATCGAGGGGATCAAAGTTCGTCTCACCGCGCGCGGCGACGACGCCGCCCACGCGACGTCACTCCTCGCGGAAGAAGAGCTCGTCGTACGAGCATTGATCGAAGAGAACCTCGGCGACATCATCTTCGGCGTGGATGACGAGACAATGGAAGACGTGGTCGCGGCGCAACTGTTCGAGCGATCTCTGACGCTGGCAGTCGCCGAGTCCGTGACGGGCGGACTCATTGCCTCGCGATTGGTGGGCGTCGCGGGAGCGTCCCAGTGGTTTCGCGGTGGCGTCGTGAGCTACGCCTCGGAGGTGAAGTTCGACCTCTTGGGGGTGCCCGTCGGTCCGGTCGTCAGCGCTGACGCCGCTGAAGTCATGGCGAGCGGCGTTCGCACGTTGCTCAAGGCCGACGTAGGACTCAGCGTCACCGGCGTCGCCGGTCCCGAAGAACAGGACGGGCAACCGCCCGGCACGGTGTTCGTCGGACTCTCGCTCGGGGACACTATCCAGCACGCCGCATTGCGGCTGCCGGGTGATCGACCGCGAGTGCGCGCCTACAGCGCCATCAGTGCACTCGACGTGTTGCGCCGGGCGCTCGATGCTTTGATGTGAGGCCAGTCGTTCACGCGTAATCTCGCAGTAACTGCGGAGGTGGTCGTGACGTCATTGGAAATACGTGTTGATCCGGCCGACATGGGATTCGATCCCGCGCGACTCGAGCGCATCAAGCCACACTTCGATCGCTACGTCGAAGACCGACGACTTTCCGGTTGGCTCGCGACCGTGGCGCGCGGCGGGGAACTGGTGTGGAGCGCGAAGGGCGGGTACCGCGACCGCGAGAAGAACCTCGACGTCACCGACGACACGATCTGGCGAATCTACTCAATGACGAAACCGATCACGTCGATCGCCGTGATGATGCTCTATGAGGAGGGCCACTTCGATTTGAACGACGACGTCGGACGCTGGATCGACGCGTTAAAGGAACCCCGCGTGTGGGCCGGCGGCACGGCGACGAAGCCGCTCACCATCCCGGCCATCGAACCGGTGCGCGTTCATCACTTGCTAACCCAGATGAGTGGGCTGACCTATGGATTCCACTACGCCCATCCGACCGACGAGATCTATCGCAACAAGGGCTACGACTTCCGATTCGCCCCCGGCGTCGATCTCGCCCAGGCCGTGCACGACTGGTGTTCGAGTCCGCTGGTTTTTCAGCCCGGGAGCGGCTGGAACTACTCAGTTTCGGTCGACGTGTTGGGTCGGCTTATCGAGATCTGGAGCGGCCAGAGCTTCGAGTCGTTCCTGCAAGAGCGCGTCCTCGGGCCACTGGGTATGACCGACACCGATTGGCACTGTCCCGAAGACAAATGGGATCGCTTGGCGATGCTCTACGTGCCCCACGGTGGCGACTCGTTCCCTTACGAAGACCTCGCCAACGACGCGAAGCGCCCCCCAAGTATTCACGGCGGTGGTGGCGGGTTGGTGTCGAGTGCGCGCGACTACCAACGCTTCATGACCATGTTGTTGCGAGGCGGAGAGTTGGACGGCGTGCGTCTGTTGTCGAATCGGACGCTGGAGTTGATGACGTGCAACCACTTGCCGGGCGACGTCGACCTCGAGGAGTTCGCGACCGACTCGTTCTCCGAGACGAGTTACGCCGGAATCGGCTTCGGGCTCGGATTCTCGGTGGTCACTGATTCGGTGAAGAACAAGAGCCTTACCCCTGAAGGAACTTTCGCGTGGGGCGGTGCCGCGTCGACGGCGTTCTGGGTCGATCCCGTGGAGGACCTCACCGTCGGCTTCTACACCCAACTGCTCCCGAGCGGGACCTATCCGATTCGCCGAGAACTCCAGCAACTCGTGTACCAGGCACTCGTCGATTGACCGGAAATTCGTTGAAATCACTGAATTTCCCCTCTCCCAAGGTGCATTATTAGGAGGTCGTTCGACATTCCACTATACGAACACTTGTTCGTATAGTGTGAAGACGGGTGGAGACCGACCGATGTCACAAGAGGCTCATAGCGTTCCTCCGATGACGAAGAACAAGGAGACAGTAATGGCAACCGACGACCGCGAAAAGGCCCTCGACGCCGCACTCGGCCAGATCGAGAAGCAGTTCGGCAAGGGCTCGATCATGCGCATGGGCGAGAACCTGCACATGAACATCGAGTCGATCCCGACCGGCGCCCTCGCCCTGGACATGGCGCTCGGCATCGGCGGACTGCCGCGCGGTCGCATCGTCGAGCTCTACGGTCCCGAGTCCTCGGGCAAGTCAACGTTGGCGATGCACGTGGTCGCCGAAGCGCAGCGAAACGGCGGCGTCTGTGCCTACATCGACGCCGAGCACGCGATGGACCCGGTCTACGCGCGCGCCATCGGCGTCAACGTCGACGACCTTCTGATCTCCCAGCCCGACACCGGCGAGCAGGCCCTCGAGATCAC
>CALGFJ010000204.1 GCA_937881055.1 uncultured Acidimicrobiaceae bacterium
GGGTAGGCGCCCACGGGGATCGTCGTGACGAGTCGATGCGTCGCTTCGTTCACGATGCTGACGGTCCAGGAACACCAGTTGGTGGCGATGACGTACTTGTCGTTCGGCGTCACGGCGACGTACTTCGGCACCATGCCCACTGGCGCGACGCCGACGACCGACAGCGTCTTGGTGCTCACCTCGTAGAGGAAACTCGGCGTGTCACCGGCCACCAACGCCGAGGACGGCGTACAGGTGTCGGAGCCTTCGGGGCCCGAACCCGTCCCGTACATCGAATAGTTGGAGACCCACATGTCCTTGCCATCGGGCGTGACGGCCGCCTCGACGGGCGCTCCGCGCGTCAGCCCCGGACGACCACGGACGCCGAAGTTCGCGAGTTCCACGCCGTCGCTGATCGTCTTGAGCAGGGTTCCCGACGAGTTATAGACCGTCATGGTGTGCCGGTACATCATGTTCTGGGCGAAGACGAGGCCGGTGTTCGTCGACGTCACGGACTTGGGCGAGATGTAGCCGGAGATCTCCTTGTAGAGCGAGAGCCGACGTGATGAGGCCTTCGGACCGGGCGGCACGATCTGGTTGAGGGGAGTGGTGGTCGTGGTCGTGGCGACAGTCGTCGACGTGGTCGACGAAGTCGTCGTCGAGTCGGAGTTGCCCCTACTCGAGAGGTAGAAGTTGACAGTGAACGCCACCAGGGCAACGACCACGAGTACTGCGGAGAGTCGCGCGACGACTGCCGCACGCACACGCCCAGTGCGACGAGGAGCCGCGTGATGAGCCTTCGACATGAGGCAATCGTACTTGAGCACCTCCAACTCCCACTGGGGCGCACGCGAGCATGTCGCGACCGTAAAAGCTTCCTACCGACTTGTAGTCTTCGGCCATGAGGAAGAAGAGAATCGCACTCACCATGGCGTTCGTTCTCTTCTCGATCTCCTCGGGAGTCTCCGCGGCGAGTGCTGCCACCAAATCGCCGGTGTCGATTCATTTCAGTCTGACTACGTCGAAGGTCAAGGCGGGTGTGCCGATCAAAGGGATCGTCATTATCACCAATGCCAGTTCCAAGACACTGATGGTCGAATCGTGCGCGAGCAATGGATGGCTCTGGGTTGGATTGGCCAACAAGACAACGCCCTTCACCCCCGCGGCTGCCACGGTCTCGTGTAATGCGAGCATCAAACT
>CALGFJ010000205.1 GCA_937881055.1 uncultured Acidimicrobiaceae bacterium
GCAGGCGGCGTCGGTTGGTCTCACCCCGTCGACGACGCTGAACGGACTGAACGCGTACCAACTGGTGATCGCCGCCTCCATCGTGGAGAAGGAGGGTTACTACCCGGTGAACATGCCCAAGGTCGCCCGCGTCATCTACAACCGCCTCGCGCGCGGCGGACCACTCCAGATGGACTCGACGGTGCTGTACTACCTCGGGATGGACGGGGGCACCGTGACACCCGCGATGCTCCAGACCCAAGAGCCCTACAACACCTACTTGAACACCGGTCTGACGCCCACTCCGATCTGCACCGTGTCCACCATCGCCCTTCGCGCGACGCTGCATCCCCCAGTGGGTACGTGGCTCTACTTCACGCTGATCAATGAAGACGGCACCATGGCGTTCTCCACGACCTTCGCGCAACAGTTGAAAGAGGAGAAATTGGCCCAGTCGCGGGGGATCGGATGAAGTGGCGTCTCGGCGTCGCGGGCTCGCCCATCGCCCACTCGCTCACGCCCCAGTTGCACGACGCGGCGCTCGCCATGGTCGGACTCGACGGCACGTCGCGGCGCGTCGAACTCGGCGCGAAGGACAAGGCCAAGTTGAACAAGGTGATGCGTAAGGAGTTCGACGCGTTGTCGATCACGATGCCGCTCAAGGGCTTTGGGGTTGAGATCTGTGACGAAATCGACGAGGTGGCGACGCGGACCCAGAGCGTCAATTCGCTCCTCATGCGTGACGGGCGACTCCTGGGGGCCTCGACCGACGGCGACGGATTCGTGAATGCGGTGCGCGCGCAATTCGGGACCAGTGTCGAAGGAGCCCACGTGGTCGTGCTCGGCGCCGGGGGAGCGGCGAGTGGCATCGTCGACGGACTCATTCGCGCGGGCGTCGCGTCAGTTGCCGTGCACGGGCGAAACGAGGCCAAGGTCGACGCGCTCGTCGCCCGCTACGACCACGTCTACGACTTCTCGCTCACGTACCGACCGGTCGACCTGATCGTCAACACCACGCCGATTCTGGGGCGCGCGGAAGACGTCGCGGTCATGCAGGGAGTGGGCGCAGACACCATCGCCATTGACATCACCTACGAACCGCGCATGACGTCGTGGCGGGCACTGCACGAGCGATCGGGGTGTCCCAGTGCGAACGGCCTCGGCATGCTGGCCTACCAGGCCGCGTTGCAAATGCAGTGGTGGTGGGACACGCCGATCGACGCGGCGAAATTGCTGGAGGTGATCTCGTGACCGACACCCTCAGTTCAATGTCGTCGAGGATTCGCTCCAAGGACCGGTTGGACCTCGGTCTGGCGTGCGGCCTCATCCTCCTCGGCGTCACCGGTGTCCTCATGATCTATAGCGCCACGCGTCAGGGGCTCATCAACGCGGGTTACAACCCTCACTACTACTTGGAACGACAGGCCTTCTTCGTCGGCCTCGGCATAATCGTCATGTACGTCGTGTCGCTGATCGACTACCGGCGACTTGAGATCGTGACGACGCCGTTCTACGTCTGCGGGCTGCTCGGACTCGTCGGCGTGTACTTCATCGGCCAAACCGCCCTCGGGGCCCAGCGCTGGTACAGCATCGGCATCTTGCAGATTCAACCGAGTGAGTTCACGGTGTTGATCCTCATCCTGGCGATCGCCACGTTCTGTCAGAGACGGCCCGACGGCCTCACCATGTACGACGTCGCGCGACTCCTGGTGATGTCGGCCGTGCCACTCATCCTCATCGTTCTCCAACCCGACCTCGGCACGTCGATCATCATCGTGCTGACCGTGAGTGCGATGCTGGTCATCGCCGGCGTGCCACCGCGACTATTGACCCTGCTCGCCATATTGGGTTCGGCCGGCATCGTCATCGCCTTCTACCTCGATCTCGTGCAGCGCTACGCGGTTGACCGTTTCGCGGCGTTTCTTCATCAGAACTCAACGAGCCCGCACTGGGCGCAGTACATCTACAACGTCGACAACGCGAAGAACGCCATCGGATCGGGTGGACTCACCGGGGCCGGCCTCTTCAAGGGCCTCCAGACGAACCTGGGCTACGTGCCCGAGCAGCACACGGACTTCATCTTCACGGCCATCGGCGAGCAGTTGGGCTTCGTTGGTTCGCTGTCGATCCTCCTGTTGCTCGCCTTCGTGGCGTTTCGTCTGTTCCGGATCGGGCGTCTGGCGAAGGACACGATGGGTCGCATCATCTGCATCGGCGTGTTCGTGTTCTTCGCGTTCAGCTGCTTCGAGAACATCGGCATGACGATGGGCATCATGCCGGTGACCGGCATCCCGCTGCCACTACTGAGTTACGGGGGGTCGGCCGCCCTCGTGTTCTACACGGCCGGTGGACTGGTGCTCTCTATTTCACGCCGCACCGGCAATTAGGCTGGACCCCTGATGAGCGACGAACCAACGC
>CALGFJ010000206.1 GCA_937881055.1 uncultured Acidimicrobiaceae bacterium
GACGGAGCCCGCGGACTACCCCGAGTCGTGGGAGTTCGACGGCCTCTTGACCGACGGCGAGGCCGTGCTGGTTCGACCGGTGCGCCCGAGCGACGCGGCGGCCCTCGTGGGCCTGCACGTGCACTCCGTGGGCGCGTCAAAACCACGCACCATTGGCACGCACCCAGCGCTCGTGGCGAGTGAGTTGTCGCACCGTGTCACGGTGGACTATCGAGATCGCATGGCCTTCGTGGTCCTGGCCGGCGATCGCTTAGTCGCATTCGCGAGCTTCGACCGATTGATCGAGGGCGAGTCGGTCGCCCAAGTTGTGTTCGTCGTCGACGAGACGTTCCAGCACCGCGGGATCGCCACGTTGCTCTTCGAGAGCCTCGCCGCCTACGCGCACGCGATGGGGATCGGATTCTTCGTGGCCGACGTGCTTGACGACAACGCCCACATGCTCAACATCTTGACGTCGACCGGACTACGGACGACGAGCGTCAACCACGACGGGACTGTCCGGATAGAGATCGATCTGCGTCCGACGGCGAAATACCGCGAACTCTGTGATGAGCGCGAGGCCGTCGCCGAGGTCGCGAGTACGACGGCCATCCTGCGCCCGAGCACCGTTGCCGTCGTGGGCGCCGGACGTACGCGAGGGAGTGCCGGTCACGAAGTGGTGCGCTCGATTCTCGCCGGCGATTTCTCGGGGACCATCTACCCCGTCAACCCCTCGGCTCGTTCCATTTGCGGCGTCAAGGCCTTCGCGTCTCTTTCTTCGATCCCCGAGCGGGTCGACCTCGCCATCATTGCGGTGCCGGCCGACCGTGTCGCGGGCGTCCTCGAAGAGGCCGCGGCCGCTGGAGTTCGTGCCGTCACGGTCATCACCGCGGGGTTCGCCGAAACCGGTCGATCGGGAGCGCACGCTGAAACCGAGTTGCTCAAGGTCGCTCGACGCCACGGAATGCGCATCGTGGGACCGAACTGCCTGGGTCTGGTGAACACGGATCCTCAAGTCCGGATGAACGCAACTTTCACGGGTCTCGACCCCCTGCCCGGGCGGCTCGCGCTCGTCTCACAATCTGGTGCGGTGGGAATTGTGCTCGCCGAACAAGCGAGCGCCGCCGGTCTAGGATTGTCTAGTTTCGTATCGGTAGGAAATAAACTCGACGTGAGCTCGAACGACCTGCTCTGCTTCTTCGAACGTGACGAGCGGACGTCGGTCATTGCGCTCTACCTCGAGTCACTCGGCAATCCCCGCAAATTCGCCCGGATCGCTCGACGCGTTGGCGCCAAGAAGCCGATCGTCGCACTGAAAGCGGGGAGGACGTCGGCCGGCGTCCGGGGTGCTCGTTCGCACACGGCGGCCGCGGCCTCGCCCGACATCACGGTGACCGCATTGTTGCAGAGCGCCGGTGTCATCAAAGTCGATCGCTTCGAGGAGCTCTTGGACGTGTCCGAGATCCTGTTGGCGGGAAGGCTGCCTCGGGGTCGGCGCGTCGCGCTCGTCGGGAATTCTGGCGGCCCACTCATTCTCGCGGCTGACGCCTGCGAATCCGGCGGATTGGTCGTTCCCGAATTGGATGAGCCGACCAAGGGGCAATTGAAGGAAGCTCTCGTCGCCGCGGCGGCGGTCGCAAATCCGATCGATCTCACCGCTGACGGCACAGCGGAGAGTCTCGAAAAGGCGCTCGAAATCGCGCTCAACGACCCGTCGATCGACGCAGCCATAGTCGTCGTCACTGAGGTAGTCGCGCTGACAACGCACGACGCGCGCACGGTGATTGCTCGCGTCGCCCA
>CALGFJ010000207.1 GCA_937881055.1 uncultured Acidimicrobiaceae bacterium
GTATGAATCGACTCGAGGTCGAGGTGACCGTCACGAACCGCGACCGGCACCGCGCGCAGACCGGCGAGGGTCGCTCCCATGGCGTACGTCGGATAGCTGATGGCCGGATACAGCACCGTGTCACGCGAGGGCGAACGAAGGTGAAGGTATCCGGCGAGGGTGCCCACGAACTCCTTGGTCCCGATGCAGGCCGCCACGTCATTGACGGGCATCACCACACCGAATCGCCGTTCCATCCACGCCTGCGCCGACGCACGAAAGTCCGGTGATCCCTGGGAGGTCGGATAGCCACGCGCACCCGTTCCCTTGGCGAGCTCGCGCAGCACGGCGTCCGGTGGTGGGTCGATCGGCGTACCGATCGAACAGTCGATGGGTCCGCCGTCGTGGACCGACGCGAGTTTTTTTAAGACGTCCAGGCGCTCGTAGGGATACGGGGGCGGCGAGAAACTCACGCCGGCACCCGCCATTCGTTGAAGTGGGCCACGCTCACCGAATCGAGCAACACCCGCACCACCACGCTGTCATCCGTGATCGAGGTGTCGACGACCTCTCCTTCACGGTGCGCTCGCGCCAAGAGATCACCTCGGTCGAGCGGTAGATGCAGCGTCACGACCCGGTCGTTGACCCGCAGGCGATCGCCGATCGTCGCGATCGCGGCTTCGAGGTTCTCGTGCGTCGCGGCCGAGACCCAGACGCTTCCTTCGTGCAACGCGGCCAACTCGCGAGCCCGCGAACCGGGCACGTCGGCCTTGTTGAAGACCAAGAGCTCCGGCACGTGATCCGCGTCGATCTCACGAAGCACCTCGCGCACCGCCGCGATCTGTTCTTCCGCGTGGTCGTTGGCGCCGTCGACGACGTGAACCAAGAGGTCGGCCAACTGAACCGACTTCAAGGTGGACATGAAAGCTTCGACGAGGTCGTGCGGCAAGTTCGAGATGAATCCGACCGTGTCGGTGAAGAGAACCGTCTCACCGCCGGAGAGTTGGCGCTGGCGCGTGCGCGGGTCGAGGGTGACGAAGAGGCGGTTCTCGACCTCCACCCCCGCGTCGGTGATCGCGTTCAGCATCGAGGACTTGCCGGCGTTCGTGTAGCCGACGAGGGTCACTTCACGATGCCGCCCGCGCGCGCGACCGTGGCGCTGCACGCTTCGGGTCCGGTCGATCTCTTTCAGTTCGCGCCGGATCGCGTGAATTCGGTTCACGAGACGACGGCGGTCGGTCTCGAGTTGGGTCTCGCCCGGTCCCCTCGTGCCGATGCCACCGGCCTGCTGGGACAATGAGCCCCCGGCGCGACGAAGGCGTGGCAGGCGGTACTGCAGGAGCGCCAATTCGACCTGCGCTTTGCCTTCGGGCGTGCGCGCGTTCTGAGCGAAGATGTCGAGGATCACCGCGGTGCGGTCGATCGCCGTTCGGCCGAGGATCTTCTCCAGGTTGCGCTGCTGGGCCGGGGACAGGTTGTGTTCGAACACGACGGTGTCGGAGTCGACGGCGAGACAGATCTCGCGCAGCTCTTGGACCTTGCCGGATCCGAGGAACGTCGCGGGATCCGGCGAATCCCTTCGCTGCACGACTCTCGCGACAACGTCAGCCCCGGCCGTGTCGACGAGCAGGGCCAATTCGTTGAGTTGGTACTCGAGTTCGTCTTCGGACACGCCCGGGAATTGGACGCCCACGAGGACGATCTTCTCGCGGAACGAGCGATCGATGAGGGTGCTGGGTATATAGGTCATGCTTCAAGCCATTCGACGTTGGCCACGAACTGCACCGGACCACTCAGCGTCGCCGCGGCGCCGTCCAAGGTGACACGCAGCGCGCCACCGGGATTCTCCACGGTGACGTCGATGCCGCACATCTCTTCGCGGTGGGCGACCGCGACCACGGCACACGACCCAGTGCCGCAGGCCCTCGTCCAACCGACACCGCGTTCGATCACCTTGATCGAGAGGTGCGTTTCGTCGTCCACACTCAGGAATTCGACGTTCGCGCCGTCCATGTCGGCGGAGAGACTTTCCGCCAACTCCTCGCGCATGGCGTCGGTCCATTTGGCGTCGTCGCGTACGACGACGTGCGGATTGCCCACGTACGCCACCCCGAGCGTGCCGGGCAGTGTCTCGCCGAACGTCACCTCACCCATGGCGACGCTGCCGTAGCCGGCGGTGTCGTCCATTTTCAGGGTCACCGTGCGCGTGCCGGCCACCGTCTCGACGTCCAGGGTGTCCCACGTGCCGTCCGTTATTCGACGGACCGCGGCCGCCAGGCAACGAATGCCGTTCCCGGACATTTCGGCGATCGAGCCGTCCGCGTTGTAGAGGACCATCGACACCACGGATCCCACTGTCGCCAGTAAGAGTCCGTCGGCACCGACACCGGTCGTGCGATCACAAATCGCTTTGGCGCGTTCGGGACTCCACCACGGCGCCGTGCCGTGCTCGCTCACTTCAACGAGGAAGTCGTTCCCCGCACCGTGCCACTTCTCGAGGGATCGCAATGCCATTTCTTCTAGTCTCGCACGTACCCGTCGGGACCATTCAGCACGGCGAGCAACCGCGCCCTCGCTCTCTCGGCGTCGTCGAACCACTCGATGCGCGGGTCGCGCAAGAACCACGAGCGCTGACGTCGGGCGAGTCGTCGGCTTTGGATGATCGCGTCTTCGACACACGCCTCCAAGTCCGCACCGTCTTCCACGTGACGCAGTAGTTCGCGATATCCGACGGCTTGGCGCGCGGTGCGACTCATGCCACCGGGCGCGCTCGCGAGCGACGTCACCTCTTCAAGAAGACCATCGTCCATCCACGATCGGAAGCGACTCGCGATGCGCAGGTCCAGCTGTTCGAAGTCGCTCTGCAACGCGACTTGCACGACGCGCGTCGGTCCGTAGGTCGCGAGTCCCTCACCGTAGGAGGAGAACGGACGGCCGGCGCCGAGCGTGACCTCGAGTGCGCGAACGATCCGTCGTGCGTTGGTCGCCTCCATTCGGCTCGCCGCGAGCGGATCGAGCGCTTCGAGCTCGGCGTAGAGCGCGGGCAACTCGTCGTGCGCTCGTTCGTCGAGCAACGCCCGAACGCTCGGGAACTGTCGCGGTATCACCAAGTCGTCCAGCACCGCACGACCGTACAGACCGGTGCCACCAACGTAGAGGACCTTATGACCCGCACGCCAGACGTCCGCGGCGGCGGCGCGCGCGACCTCTTGAAACTGCGCCACCGTGAACTCTTCGCCTGGTGCGACGAGGTCGAGTAGGTGATAGCTCACCTCGCTGCGTTCGATACGCGTCGGCTTCGCCGTCGCTAAGTCCATGCCGCGATAGACCGTCATGGCGTCGACGCAGAGGATCTCCACTTGGTCGTGCTGTTCGAATGCGAGCGAGTGCGCGAGCGCCGACTTTCCCGACGCCGTGGGTCCGACGAGTGCGACCGCGACGTGGTGGGTCACAAGTTGAGCAGGGGAATTCGAACCTTGTGGCGCGGGGTCCGAACGGTTGACGCGTAGTCACCCAGCAAGTGATACGGCGCCCCGTGGGTGACGTCCACCATCACGAGCGAGCCAGCGCGCACCGACTCATCGACCTGGGCGAAGTGGATCAGTTTGCCCTGTCGCGTTCGGCCCGAGAGCATGCGTTCGTTACGGCGAGACGGGCCTTCGACCAGCACCTCTTCACGCCGACCCACTCGGGCCTCGTGCTTGCGCAACGCCGAGCGGTCCAGCACTTCTTTGAGTCGCTCGAAGCGACGCTTGATCACGTCGTCGGGAATGAACTGCGACGTCATGGAAGCGCCGCGGGTTCCCTCACGGGGCGAGAAGATGAAGGTGTAGGCCGAATCGAACTCACAGGCCGCTACGACCTCAAGCGTCTCGTCGAAGTCGGCGTCACTCTCGCCGGGAAATCCGACGATCAAATCCGTCGTGACCGCGAGGTCGTGGATCGCGTCTCTCGCTTTCGCGAGTCGTTCCATGTAGCGCTCGACCTTGTAGCCGCGGCGCATCGCCTTCAACACGCGGTTCGAGCCGGACTGCAACGGCAGGTGCAGCTGCGGACAGACCGTCGGCGATTCGGCCATCGCCGCGATCGTCTCCGGTCCCAGGTCCTTCGGGTGCGGACTCGTGAATCGGATCCGTTCGATCCCCTCCACCCGTGCCAACGCTCGCAACAGGTCGGCGAAGAGGGGGCTTCGCCGGGTGATGTCGCGACCGTAGGAGTTGACGTTCTGGCCGAGCACGGTGATCTCGGTGACGCCCGTGGCGGCGAGCATCTCGGCTTCGATCACGAGGTCCTCGAACGGGCGGCTGATCTCGGCGCCGCGCACTGAGGGGACGATGCAGTAGGCGCACGTGTTGTCACAGCCGGTTTGGATCGTGATCCACGCGGCGAAGGGCAGTTCGCGCACCGCGTACAGCGCCGGGGCCATATCGCGATTCGCCTCGGGATCCGGGGCGTCCAGGATCTCGACGATTGGACCCTCGGTCCGGGCACGCGCGAGCAGGCGGGGTGCGCCAGCCAGGTTGTGCGTCCCAAAGACCACGTCGACCCAGTGGGCACGTTCGAGGATCTGTCCCCGGGCCTTCTGGGCCATGCACCCGCCGACGGCGATCTGCATCTCGGGACGCCGCTCCTTGATCGCCTTCATCTGTCCCAGGGCGCTGTAGAGCTTCAGGTCGGCGTTCTCGCGGATCGTACAGGTGTTGAATATCACGACGTCGGCCTCGGACTCATCCGCGGTAGCGACCATGCCCTCAGCGACCATGAGCCCGGCGAGGCGCTCGGAGTCGTGCTCGTTCATCTGGCACCCGAAGGTGCGAATCACGAATTTTTTGGGCGTTCCCACGCTTCAAGCCTACTGAACGAGGGTCGGTTTCGAATTGGCCGCGTCGTAGGTGACGCCAGCGCCGGCGATCACGACGCAGACCATTCCGACGAGGTCCCACGGGTGAATGCTCTGGCTGAGCACGATCAGTCCAATGGCGAACGCTACCGCCGGATCGAGCGCGAACAACACTCCCGCGGTCGACGGCTTCAATCGCCGCAGCGCCTGGATTTCACATCCGAAGCCCAGCACGATCGCCATCACCGCGACCAGCGCCAGTCGGGCGAGCGTCGTCGGATGGGCGAGCACGAAGTGCGACGAGCCAATCGTCATGGGCAAGGTGACGAGCGCGGCGATCGACATGGAGACCGCGAGACCACCGAAGCCCTCGGCCTGTCCCCCGACGCGGTGCGCGGCGAACACGTAGGCCGCCCAACCAACTCCGGAGCCGGCGGCGAAGAGGATCCCCTCGTAATTCAGTCCGGCCCCGGGACGCGCGATCGCCAATACGCCGAGACCGGCCAAGACCACGAACACGAAGTGACGCGCTGATCGCTTGCCGAGCGCCGACACCATGAATGGACCGAGGTACTCGATGGCCACGGCCGCTCCCAACGGGATCCTCGCGATCGCCTGATAGAAGCATTGGTTCATGAACGCGACCGAGACGCCGAGGGCCAGGGCTCCCAGCCACTGTTGTCGGGTCCACGAACGAAGATGCGGTCGCGTGAACACCATCAAGACGATCGCCCCGAGAAAGAAACGCCAGGCGCTCGTCGCCGAAGGTCCGATCTGACCGAAGACGTGGGTCACGATCGCGGCGGACCATTGGATCAGGGAAGCGCCGAGCAACATGTACCCGGCACCGCTCACTGCTTGAGACTTCGAGCGTGCCTCCAGACTCAATTCGTCACCAGGCCGCAGCGGTCGGCCTCGAGGACGTGCACGACGCCGGCGATGCCGCTCTCCTGAAGGAACTCTCGTGCGCCACTGGCGACGCCCTCAGCCTTGTCGCGCGTCGCCAGTCCCAGCATCGTCGAACCGGCGCCCGACCAACACGATCCCGACGCGCCACTCTCGCGCAGTGCGACGAGCAGGGGCTGAGCGAAGGGCAAGAGACTCATCCGGTACGGCTGGTGCAAGAGATCGTCCATTGATCCCGGGACCCATTGATCGTGATCGGCGAGACCGGCGAGCAAAAGACCCATCGCACTCAGGTTGCGCGTCGCGTCGGCGAAGGCAACGCGATCGGGCAGCACGCGTCGCGCGTCGTCGGTCGAGAGTTCCTCCTCCGGGATCACGACGATGAAACGCCATTCGTCATCCAGAGCGAGAGGGCGAGCCGCGACGTCGTGTTCGTTGGAACGCGCCACCACCAAGCCGCCGAGCAACGACGCCGCTGCGTTCTCGGCGTGCCCGTCGATACGCGCGCCGATCGCCAACGGGTCGACGGACCCCGCCACGACGGCGGCGGCCACGGCCAAGGCGGCGGACGATCCAAGACCGCGCGACAAGGGGATCTCAGACTTGACGTGCAGTGCGAACCGGGAATGTCCGAGCACTTCTGTGGCCACGCGAGCACCGAGGTTTCGCTCGTCGTCGAATTGACCGGCGCCGCAACCTTCACTCGATATCGAGAAGTCGTCAGCCGCGTCGAGGGTGACTTCGAGGTAGAGCGGCAAGGCGATCGCCAGGGCGTCGAATCCCGGCCCGAGGTTGGCCGAACTTGCGGGAACGCGCGCGAACATGGCTTTACAGTATGCGGTGCCAGAGCGTGGGCGCGGCGACCGAATGAAGTGCGATGAGCGCGACGGGCTTCTCGATGCTGTGGACCTCGATCCATCCCACGACCTCGCCGCGGTGAATCGTGCTGCCGAGGTGTCGCAGTCGTACGTGCAACGGATGGTCATTGTGCTGATCCCACCAGAACACGTGACTCTCGTGCGCGAGTCCGAAGGGCACCACGTCCTTACCGAACCCGATCGTTCCGAGTACCGCACCCTTCTGGAAGGCGACGTCGACCTGGCTCGTCTCGGCCGAGGCGGCCAACGCGAACGCCGCTTGTCCGGCCGTCGCGAGCACGTTGCCACCACGTTGGCCGAGTACCACCGCGTACACGAGGTGACGTCGACCATTGAGGCGATAGGCCACGGCCATCACGTCACATCCGCCGGCTGCGGACGTCCGTCCCGACTTGACGCCCACGACGTCGTTGACGCCGACCAGCGGCGTGAACGTGTTGACGAAGCCGGCGACCGGCAGGTCAACCACGGTTTGATCAACGATCGATCGCACGAGGGGCGAGCGCATCAGCACCGTCGCCAGTTTCGCTTGGTCGAGCGCCGTCGAGACGGACTTCGCCGAGACGCCCGTGTCGTCGGCGTAGCGGGTGTTACGCAGTCCCAACGACTTCGCGGTCGCGTTCATTCGTGCCACGAAGTCCTTGGGGGTCGCCGAGACCATGGCGGCGAGGATGTCGGCGTAGTTGGCGGCTGAGTGCACGAGCATGCCGTTGAGCAGGTCGATCTCGCAAAGTTGTTCGCCGGCGGTGACGATGACGGCCGAGTCGTCCTGCAACTTGTCCTCTTGGTAACTGAGGACGTCATTTGGGGTCACGACGACACACGGGCCCGTTTCACCGATCGACAGCGGGAAGCGCTTCAGCGCCACGTACACCGTCATCATCTTGGTCAGGCTCGCGATTGGAACCACCCGTTCGTGCCAGACGCGCGTGATACCGAGGGCGGGCACGTCGAGCGCCGCACTCCCCTGACTCGGCCACGCCAGCGGCGGCGGCGTGTAATCGAAACTGTTGTAGGACTTCAAGGAGAGATGGATGCTGGGTCGTTCGTGCAAGAACGGCAACTGCATCGACACGATCATGGCGCCGGCGACGGCGGCGCCGAGGGCGAGTGAGAAGAAGCGAGTGACGAGGCCGCGCAGGGCCGGACGGCGAGACGATCTTCTGGTCACGAACTACAACGAGGTCTGTTCGTCGTACTCTTCGGGCGTCACGAGCACTTTGCGGGCCTTCGATCCGTCGCCCGCGGCCACGATGCCTTCTTGCTCGAGTTCGTCCATTATGCGACCGGCCCTCGCGAAACCAACCCGCAGTTTGCGCTGCAACATCGACGTCGATCCGGACTGGGTTCGGATGATCAGTTCGCGCGCTTGCGCGAGGACTACGTCGTCGTCGTCACTCGATCCCCCGCCCATCGATCCGCCGCGGCCCGCCGGCACGTCCAGCGCGATCACGTTCTCGCGACGTCCACCCTGAGCGCGCCACGCTTCGACGACTCGCTGCACTTCGCTTTCCGAGACCCACGGCGCCTGCAGGCGTCGCGCGACGTTCGACGACGCGGTCACTAACAACATGTCGCCTTTGCCGATGAGCCGCTCGGCGCCCGCCTGGTCGAGGATGACCCGACTATCCGCCAGCGACGAAACCGCGAAGGCGATGCGACTCGGGATGTTCGCCTTGATGACACCCGTGATCACGTCGACGCTCGGACGTTGCGTCGCCAGCACGAGGTGGATACCCACCGCCCGGGCCATTTGGGCGATGCGTACGACCGACTCCTCGACGTCGCGCGCCGCCACCAACATGAGGTCGTTCAACTCGTCGACGACGATCACGATGTAGGGAAGGTCCTCCGGACCGGTCGGTCGCTCGACGTCAGATTCGAGCCCGGTCGTGCGCTCGAAGATCTCGGCCACGCGCTCGTCGTCGGTCGTCTCGGGCTCCAGTTCGCCCCTCGCGATCATTTGCTGGTAGCTCGTGATGTCGCGAGCGCCGCTCTCGGCGAGGATGTCATAGCGACGCTCCATCTCCTTCACGGCCCACGCGAGCATCCCGGCGGCCCTCTTCGGATCGACCACGACGGGCGCGAGGAGGTGCGGCAGGTCGTTGTACTGGCCCATCTCGACGCGCTTGGGGTCCACCAGCATCAGGCGGAGTCGATCGGGCGTCGCGCGCATCACGAGCGCCGTGACGATGGAGTTAATCAGCGAACTCTTACCCGCGCCGGTGGCGCCGGAGATGAGGACGTGGGGCATCTCGCCCAGGTTCGCGATCAAGGTCTTGCCGGAGATGTCGCGCCCGATCGGCACGTCCAACGGGTGGGTGGAGTTCGCGGCTTCTTCAGAGGCCAGCAGGTCACCCAGGGCGACGAGCGTGCGCTGACGATTCGGCACCTCAACGCCGATCGCCGATCGCCCCGGTATCGGAGCGAGAATGCGCACGTCCGGTGAAGCCATGGCGTAGGCGATGTCCCTGTTCAGTGACGTCACGCTCGAGACCTTCACGCCCGCTCCGAGTTCGAGTTCGTAGCGCGTCACCGTCGGACCGACGGTGAATCCCACGAGCGTCGTGTCGACCCCGTGAGCCGCGAGCGCTTCGACCAGTTCGCCGCCGAGGTCTTCGATGGCCGCGCGGTCCTGCTTCACGTCCTTCGTGCGAACCAGCAACGACGGCGACGGCAACTCCCAGTCGCTCTCCATCTCGGGGACGTCGTCGTACTCGCCGTCGGCGTCTTCTTCCTCGTACTCCTCTTCGTACGCTTCTTCCTCCTCGTACTCCTCCTCGTATTCGACGGGGGCGGAGAACTGAGGTGCTTCCGGAGGAATCGCTCGCACGCGCCGCGGCGCCGGCTCTTCGTATTCCTCGTCCTCTTCGGCGTTGTCCGGACGTTCGCGGCTCGACCACCAATGAGCGAGCCACGAACCGAACGCGCGAAGGAACGTGGACGTGCCGCTGTAGAGAGCACGTAGTCCGATCCCCGTGCCAATCATGATGGCGATGATGAGCAGGGCCAGCAGGACCACGAGCGCGCCGGCAATCCCGATGGCCTTATCGAGACCGCCTCCGATGAGAGCCCCGAGCCAACCGCCGGCGTGCGCGAACTCTTTGGTCGTGGCGTGCAGTGATGGTCGTCCCCCGGCGAGATGGCCGATGCCACAGATGCTGATGAGCCCGAGGGCTATGCCCCACACGACCCGATTGCGGTCGACCTCGATCCGGCCCGCGACTAACGCCACCCCGAGGGCGAGCAACATGATGGGCAACGCGAATCGTCCGATCCCGAACGCGATGGCGAGGCCCTTGGAGATCCCTCGTCCGACGGGGCCGAGGGCTCCCGCTTCGGCCAAGGCGCAAAACGCCCCGATCACGACGAGAAGCAGAATCCACAGGTCGCGGGCGTGGCGCTCCCAGACGCTGGGGTTCGCCGTCGCCGATCCTCGAGCCGTCTTCTTCACCGGCTTCTTCTTGTGTCGAGCTTGTGCCACAACCATCAAACTTACCGAACATTCTTTCGTATCCGGTGCCAATCCCCATATGCTGAACCAGTGCCGACAACTCCCCACGACTCCTCACTCGAGCTCGCCGCGCGACTCGATTCCCATGCGCGGGTCTGTCAGTTCGTGTCATCGAGACCACTAAGTTCTTCGATCCACGAGGTCGTTCTCGCAGGTCAGGCCGCCCTCTTGTGCGGTGTTCCCGGCAACGACGTCATGGTGCAGCTCACGAATCCCGCCGACAAACTGGTGCGACGGCGCTACAGCGTGCACGGCGTCGATGAAGAGCTCGATCAGTTCACCTTGTGGATCACGACGGCCCACGAGGGACCCGGCAGCGTGTGGGCGCGCAATGCCCGACCGGGTGACGACGTCGACATCGTGGGTCCTCGAGGCAAGATCGTCCTCGATCCCGAGGCCGACTGGCACCTGTTCATGGGCGACATCACGTGCCTCGGTTCGGCCTACCGAATGGGCCAGAGCATCGAAGCGCCGGGCCAGGTGGTCTTCATCGTCGAGACCGACCACGCCGATGACGCGCTCACGACCTCCTTTGACGAGGGCATCGCCGTCACGGGCATCTTCGTCGACCGTGGGGTTCGCTCCAAGGACGATCCCGCCGGTCTCTTGAGCGGGCTCTCGGCCTTCGCCTTTCCGCCCGAGCGCGGTCACGCCTATCTGTTTGGTGAGTTCCACGTGATGAGGGCCCTTCGCGTGGCACTGCTCGATCGCGGTCTCGACGACGAATCGATCAGTATGAAGGCGTTCTGGCGGGTCGGTCGCAACAACGCCGATCACGGCGAACCTGAAAAAGGTGACTAGAGAACGACGATTGCCGCGAGCAGTATCGGCTGGCGACGGTACTTCTGTCCGAGCAGTCGACCCGCCGCGCGCTGCGCGATCTTGTTGAGCGTCTCCTCGTCACGCGTTCCCTCCCGCAGTGCCACCTCGAGAGCGGAGCGCACTTCGATCGTCACCGCGTCGAGCACCGTACGATCCTGGTCGCCCTCGAACCATCCGCGCGCCGTGAGACGCACCGGCTGGATGATCGTGCCGTGGTCCTTGTCGATCCCCGCCGAGATCTGCAAGACGCCGAATTCGGCCAGCATCCGACGCTCTTCGAGGGGCCG
>CALGFJ010000208.1 GCA_937881055.1 uncultured Acidimicrobiaceae bacterium
TGGTGTCGGAGGCGGGACTTGAACCCGCACGCCCCTGAGGGCACCAGCCCCTCAAGCTGGCGCGTCTGCCTATTCCGCCACTCCGACGCGGAGTTCTACTTTAGCCGGAACTTAAGGGCCAACTCCTCAAACTCAGCCCTGCGATGTTGGCGGTGCAATCGACCAAATCGGCACTTCGTCAAGCAATCCGGGAACCGAGAAACTGGTCGTGACTCCGGTCAATGTGTTGGACCACGCGAGGAGAGACGGCGACGTAAAGAGAGGTCGCACCCAGTACGCGCTCTGGATCTTCTGATCCATTTGTAGCCAGGTGGACGTGGCCGTCACCGGATTGAAGTTCGCCGTCGCTTGATTGAAGAGTGCCGTCATCGCGACGCTGCGCCATCCGCTCGGGTACGCGTCGGCGTAGCCGGGGCCGCTCCACGAACGAGCGGCATACGAGACCGCGGTGATCGTCGGTCTCGTGAAGACCGCGAGGTCATCGGCGTTGGTCGCGGTCGCGACGGCTGCGGCGACGTCGCTGCTCACGTCGACGACCTTCACCGTGATGCCGATCGACGCCCACTCGCCCACGACCGTCGTCGCCACGGTGTGATCCAGGTCGCTCGGACCGACCGCCATCTTCAGCTTCAGCGGCGTTCCGTTCACGGTCGTCCACCCCGACGGCGAGCGGATGAACCCACCTTGGGACAAGACGTCGATCGCGCACTGCACACAGTCACCGAGTCCGTTGTGCGCCGTGCTCGGGGCCAACGTCGTCGTGGTCGTCTGGGCCGACGGCGAAGTCCCGGGCGGACCGGGATAGTTCGACTGACCCTGGGAAAAGAGCGCGGACACCGCCACTGACGGTGAGAACGTCACGGCGCCCCAGAGTTGATTGAGGAGTGCCTGGCGAGCGATGGACCAGCTGAGGGCCTCGCGCACGGCAATTCGTTTGATCACGGGACGCGCCGAGGCGAAGGAGATCTCTTCGATGTTGCTCGACGAGCCGATATGGCTCATCACGTTGGGTTGCGAGCTGATCGCCTGAACTAGTGAGCGATTGACGACGAGTGAGAAGTTCACGAAGTGCGCGTTTCCCGACGTGAGGGTCGCCCCGGCGTCTGTGATCACGATGCGCCCGAATCGTTGCGTGTCGATGGGCCAGTGCTTGTTCATGACGAGCACGATCCGATTCAGCGTGGCGCTGGCGACCGAGTACGGACCGAGCGACGGACGCGCCACGAGTGACGAGAGCGTGCAACTGCCCTGAGTGCCGAGCGCCTCGACGTCGCGAAAGAGCAAGTTCCAGTCGGCGTAAGGGGTGGCGAAGACCGCGGTCACGCTGTAGCCGTCATTAGCAACTGTGAGGGTCTTGACGTCGCGGTACCCGTCGGAAAGCACCGTGCGCAGCGCCCGGGCCCGCAGCCACCAGCCGACGAGGTCGTTGCCGTTGAACGAGGTGCCGTTGCTCCACTTCTCGTTGGGCGTGATGGTGTACTTCACGGTTTCCGGGGTCAACGAGGTCAATTCGGCTGAGGCGATCGGGCCGTTCTCGCCGTACAGATTGCCGGCGCTCGTCGTGAGAAAGGCCGACGGGACGATCAGGTCGTTGATCGCGTTGGTCGTCGGCGTCGCCCCGGGATCGAGGAAGGTGCAGCCGTTGAACGGACCGGGCAACGACACGTTGATGGTCTTGGAATTGAGTGAGTTGGACTTCGCCGCATTCGCACTGGATCGACCGATGGGGATGAGGACCGCGACCGCGACGAGGGCCAGCACCGCACCCCGGCCGAGTGATCCTCGCCGGACCATTCCGCTACTGCAAACGCAGGTCGAGCGTCAGCGTGGCGAAGGTGAAGATCAACGCGACGGCAATCGTGATGCGGTCAAGATTGCGCTCGACGACCGTTGAACCGGAGGCCGCCGAACCCATCGAGCCACCGAGGAGGTCCGAGATGCCGCCCCCGCGTCCCGAGTGCAACAAGACGAGGAAGACGAGCCCGACCGCGGCCAAAGCCTCAATTGCGATGAATGTCCAGGTGAACAACGATTCCTCCGATTAGCGCTTTAAAGCGTAGCAGTCGTCGCAGGCCTGAATTATGGCAAGGAAGGACTCCGCCTTGAGGCTCGCTCCCCCGACGAGGAACCCGTCGGCGCGGCCCTCGGCGACGAGCGACGCCGCGTTCTCGGCGTTCACCGACCCGCCGTAGAGGACCCGGGTGTCACGTAGTCCCAGCGCGGCGAGCGTCGTTCGTATATGAGTCATCATCGCGCGCACCTGCTCGACGTCGGCCGTCAGGCCGGTGCCGATCGCCCATATCGGCTCGTAGGCGACCGTGACCTGTTCGGCGAATCGCTCGTCGAGGCCGTCGAGCGCGCTACGCAGTTGGTGGCGTACCCAGTCATCCTGCTCGCCGTCTTCTCGAACGTCGAGCGCTTCGCCGACGCAGAGCACGGCGCGAAGACCGGAACGCACGACGGCGCGCAGCGTCAGCGCGACGACCGCGTCGTCCATGTCGTACATCGCGCGTCGCTCGGAGTGCCCGACGAGGACCCAGGTGACGCCGAGGCGCTGGAGCATCGAGACGCTCACCTCGCCGGTGTGCGCGCCGTTCTCGTGCGCGTTCACGTGCTGGGCCGCGACGGCGATCGGGATGCGCTCGGAGTCCACGATGGAAGCGACGCTGCGCAGGTCCACGAACGGCGGGGCCACCACGATCTCGGTGTGTTCCGACGGGCGATTCTTCAACAGCACGCCGATCTGTTGACCGAGGTGCACCGCCTCGACGAAGTCGAGGTTCATCTTCCAGTTCCCGATGACGAGTGGTTTGGTGTTCGTCATCAGTTGAACGGACTCTCGCGTAGCGCGCGCAGACCCGGCAGGTCGCCGAGCTCGACCAGTTCCAGTGACGCCCCTCCCCCGGTCGACACGAAACTGACGTCGCCCTCGAGGCCGTAGGCCCGCAGCGCCGCCACCGAATCGCCGCCACCGACGACCGACACGGCGTTCGACGACGCGACCGCGCGCGCGATCGCCTCGGTACCTCCGGCGAAGCGCTCGTCTTCGAAGACGCCCATCGGTCCGTTCCACAGGATCGTCGCGGCACCACGTATCACGTCGGCGAAGTGTGCGCTCGAGTCCGGCCCGATGTCGAGGCCCTCGAAACCGTCGGGGATGTCGGAACCGAACCGCGTCGGTTCGTCGCTCCCACCGTCGACACCGAAGGGTGCGTTCGACGGAAGTCCGATCGTGTCCGAGGGAATCACGACGTTGCCGACCGCGAGCAACGTGGCGCACTGTGCGACGTACGAGGCGTCGAAGAGCGACGAACCGATGGAGTGTCCGAGGGCCACCTGGAACGTGTAGGCCATGCCCCCGCCGACGATGACCGTGTCGGCCTTCTCGCACAACACCTTCGTGATCGCCAGCTTGTCGGCGACCTTCGCGCCGCCGATGATGGCGACGAACGGTCGCGCGGGACTCTCCAACAGCCCGAGGATCGTCGCGCTCTCGCGCTTTAGGTTCGGTCCCGCGGCGCTCGGCACCAGCGTCGGCGGCACCATGATCGACGCGTGGGCGCGGTGTGACGCGCTGAATGCTTCGTTGATGTAGTAGTCGAACCCTTCGACCAGCGACGCGCCGAAGGCCGGGTCGTTACCCTCTTCGCCGGGGTTGAAGCGGAGGTTCTCCAGTAGCTCCACGTCGCGACAGAGTTCGTTCAGGCGTCGACGCACCGGCTCGACGCTGTACTGCTCGACGACCTGACCGTGCGGCCGGCCGAAGTGCGTGCACGCGACGACGATGGCCCCGCGCGACAACAGCTCTTCGAAGAGGGGCAGCGCGGCGCGGATGCGAAAGTCGTCGGTGACCTCGAGACGTCCGTCAACTTCGGCGACCGGCGTGTTGAAGTCGACGCGCACGAGGATCCGCTTGCCCTTGAGACTCCCCCAGCGGTCGTACGAAGGGAGTGACTCGCTCACCGCTACTTCCCGATGTGGACGCTCAGGTCCACGAGTCGGTTCGAGTAGCCCCACTCGTTGTCGTACCAGCCGAAGATCTTCACCAGGCTCTGGTCGTCGTCGATCCGCTGGACGAGCGTCATCAACGAGTCGAACGTGCACGAGGCTGGCGTGCCGACGATGTCCGACGAGACGATGTACTCCTCGGTGTAGACGAGCACGCCCTTCAGCGGGCCTTCGGCGGCCGCGCGAAAGGCCGCGTTGACCTCCTCGACCGTGGTCGAGCGCACGATGGCCGTGAAGTCCGTGATGCTGCCGACCGGCACCGGGACGCGCAGCGACGTGCCGTCTAAACGGCCCTTCATCGACGCGAGGACGAGACTCGTGGCGCGCGCCGCCCCCGTCGACGACGGCACGATGTTGATCGCGGCTGCGCGGGCCCGACGCAGATCCTTGTGTTCGAGGTCGAGCAGGTTCTGGTCGTTGGTGTAGGCGTGGATCGTCGTCATCAGTCCGGCCGTGACGCCCAACGCGTCGTCGAGGACCTTCACCATCGGCACGAAGCAGTTCGTCGTGCACGAGGCGTTCGAGACCACGTTGTGGGTGGCGGCGTCGTAGGTGTCCTCGTTGACGCCGATCACGAAGGTGGCGTCGACGTCGGTGGCGGGCGCCGAGATGATGACCTTGCGCGCGCCGGCACTGAGGTGCTGGGCGGCGCTCTCGCGCGTCGTGAAGCGCCCGGTCGACTCGATGACGACGTCGACGTTCAGTTCGCCCCACGGCAGTTCGACGGGGTTGCGCTCGGCGAGCACTTTGATGGTCTTGGTGCCGACGGTCATGCCGTCCTTCGTGATCGCGACCGGGACGTCCAGGCTCCCCTGGGTCGAGTCGTAGCGCAGGAGGTGGGCGTTGACTTCGGGCGAGGTCAGGTCATTCACGGCGACGACGTCGATGTCGGGGTTCGACAGAGAAGCGCGCAAGTACCCGCGACCGATACGTCCGAACCCATTGATTGCCACGCGTATTGCCACTACTGCTCCTCTGATTGTCGGCGTCGTTATCGCGCTTCGGCGAATACCGCTTCGGTCAATTTTTGCACATCGTGGACCATGCCATTTCGCCCCGAGAGGTCCGCAATGTGAACGGGGAGTGAACACTGCTGCGACGCGAATTCCGAACGGTGGTCCACGAGTACGACGTTGGGCACGACGCCGTGACGGAGCAACGCGTCCACGTGATCTTCGAGCGTGTACCCCTCGGTCTCGGGTACCTGTTCGTGCAGGTTCGCGACGTAGATCTTCTTCGCCGTCGTCCCGGCGAGGGCCTGGGTGACGCCGGGCACGACGCAGGCGGCCAGCACGCTGGTGAAGAGCGAACCGGGACCGATGAGTATGAGGTCGGCGCGCTCGATCGCCTCGACGGCCGCGATCGGCGCCGCCGCGTTCGTCGGCTCGACACGGATTCGCCGGATCGTCGAGGACTTCATGACCTCGGTCTGTCCCCGGGTGTCGCCCTCTTCGGTTGAGGCGACGAGGACGACGCCCTCTTGGCTGGCCGGCACGATTGCTCCGGTCACGCCCATGACCTGGGCGACGGCGCGCACCGACTCCTCGAGGTTGCCCGTCGCGTCGATCAGTCCGACCAACAAGAGGTTGCCGACGGTGTGACCGCTGAGCTCACCGACGCTGAAGCGATGTTCAAACGACGCGGTCAGCGGATTGTCGGGATCGGCCAGGGCGCCCAGGCACTTTCGAAGGTCACCGACGGCCGCGACGTTGAGCAGCGCGCGCAGACGGCCCGTCGATCCCCCGTCGTCGGCGACCGAGACGACGCCGGTGACGTCCGACGAGACCCGTCGCAACGCGCGCAGCGACACGGCGGTGCCGTGGCCCCCACCGACCGCGACGACCCTCATCGAGCGATATCGCGGTGGAAGACGGCGTGTTCGAGGTCCAGTCGCCGACGGAGCTCTTCGGCGATCGCGACAGATCGGTGGCGTCCCCCGGTGCAGCCGATCGCCACGGACAGATACGACTTTCCCTCTTTCTGGAACTCCGGGATCTGCCACTCCAACATCGTCACGACGTCGGACAAGAAGTGCTGTGCCGTCTCTTGACTGAGGACGTACTTCGCCACCGGTTCATCGAGCCCGGAGAGTGGGCGCAACTCTTCGACCCAGTAGGGGTTGGGCAGGAATCGACAGTCGAAGACCAGGTCGACGTCGCGCGGCAGACCGTTGGAGTAGCCGAAGGAGACGAGCGACACGCGCAACGACCCCAGGCCGGCCATCTCGGTGAACGTCTCGACGATCCGCGAGCGCAGTTGGTTCGCGTTGATCGAACCGGTGTCGATGACCAGGTCGGCGCCGTCGCGGATCGACTGCAGGAGGGCCCGTTCACCCTTGATCGACTCGGCCAGCGTGGCCGCCTCGAAGGGGTGGCGACGGCGATTGCCCTCGAAACGGTGAATCAATACGTCGTCGGGCGCGTCGAGAAAGAGGATCTTCGCGTTCTCGTGCATCTGGCGGAGCTCTCGTTCGACGCCCAGCCAGTCGTTGGGCTGCACGCCACCGGAACGTCCGACGATGAACGCGACCCCGGCGTACTCGCGCGAGCCGCTGATGGCGAGTTCCCCGACGCGCGCGATCAACTCGATCGGCATGTTGTCGATCACGAACCAGCCGATGTCCTCCAAGGCGGCGGACACGGTGGAGCGCCCGGCCCCGGACATCCCCGTGACCAACAAGACCTCACTCATCGTCGTTCCCCTTGGTCGGTTTGGGTTGGGCTGGCGCCTGTAGATGATCGTAGAGCCTTCGCGCCACGTCACCGGGCAGCCACGCGAGGGCCTCGAGTTCATCGAGTGTCGCGTGACGCAGCGCGTCGAGTGAACCGAACGCTGCGAGCAGTCGTTCGCGACGCGCCGGACCGAGTCCCTCGATGCCCGACAGCGACGAGGCGACCATGGACTTGCCGCGCTTGGAACGATGGAACGAGATCGCGAACCGGTGAGCCTCATCACGCACGCGCTGGACGAGGTAGAGCGACTCCGAACCGCGCTCCAGGGCGATTGGCGCATTCGAACCCGGACGGTACAACAGCTCCTCGCGCTTGGCGAGCGCGACGAACTCGACCTGACCACCGAGACCCAACGTGGCGGCCGCCTTCTGGGCGGCGTGCAGTTGCGGGAGTCCGCCGTCGATGACGATGAGGTCGGCCCGGCGGAACTTCGTGGCGCCCTGCTCGTCGGCCCAGTACGCCAGGCGCCGGCGCACGACTTCTTCCATGGCGCCGACGTCGTCGTTGCCGAGGACCTCTCGCACGTTGAAGTGTCGGTAGTCGCTCTTCTTCGCGAGACCGTCTTCGAACACGACCATCGAACCGACGTAGTTGGTGCCCTGCAGGTGACTCATGTCGAAACACTCGATGCGATAGGGCGGCTGGTCAAGCGCCAACGCGGCACCGAGTTCTTGGAGGGCGCGGGCCCGGACGTTGTGATCGCTCTGGCGCCGCAGGGAGTCGCGGTTGATGACCGACATCGCGTCGTTGCCGGCCAGTTCGACCGCGCGTCGACGCTTCCCGCGCTGCGGGGCCGCGACCTCGACGGGGCGCGCGCGCAACTCGGCGAGGTACTCACGCATCAGCGGCGTCGCCGATGTCTCGTCGGTGACGAGCACGACGGGCGGCACCGAGTCGGCGTCGCCGTACAGGTCGGTCAGGAGGCCCTCCAAGATCTCGGCGTCACTCTCGTCCATCGAGCGGTCGATCAAGTGGACGGTGCGACCGATGACGCGGCCGAAGCGCACGCGAAAACGTACCACCGCCGCGCGACCGCCGTCGCTCGCGACCGCGAGCACGTCGAGGTTCGAATGGTCGTCGAGCACGACGTTCTGCACGCTGGCCGCGCGTTCGAGGGCCTCGAGGCCGTCGCGGGCCTTGGCCGCGGCCTCGTAGTGCTTCTTCTCCGAGGCCTCGTGCATCTGACGCTGCAAGAGGCCGCGCAGTTGGCGCACGTCGCCGTCGAAGAACCGCGCCCACGACGCGACGAGCTCCTGGTAGCCCGAAGAGTCGATCGCGCCCACGCACGGTCCCGAGCACTTGCCGATGTCGAAGAGGAGACACGGTCGGCCAATTCGCTGGTGGTAGTTGTACTTGTGTTTCGTGCAGGAACGAAGCGGGAACGCCTGGAGGAGTTCGTCCATCGTCGTTCGCAGCGCGCGCACGTCGACGAACGGCCCGAAGTAGCGCACGCCCTTGACGTGCTTGCCGCGCGTTATATACGGCGCGGCGAAGTCGGTACGGGTGTCGAGGGCGACGTAGGGGAAGCTCTTGTCGTCCTTCAGGCGCATGTTGTAGCGCGGCTGATTGTCCTTGATCAGCTCGTTCTCCAAGACCAGCGCGTCCAGTTCGGTCGGCGTGATGATCCACTCGACCGACGTCGCCTCGGCCATCAGCGCCTGGGTCTTGTGCGTGAGGCCCTCGGGCCGTTGAAAGTAACTCCCGAGCCGTGACGCCAACGATAGGGCCTTGCCCACGTAGATGACCTGTCCCTGGGCGTTGCGAAAGAGGTAGCAGCCGCTCTGGCGCGGGATGCCCGAAGGTCGAGTGAACACTAGAGGCGCCCGTGCGCCGCCAGCGACTCCTTCAAGACCAGTCCCGTCGCGCTCGCCAGCGTCGCAATCTCTTCGGGCGTGCCCTCGCCGACGATCTTTCCCCCGCGACGTCCACCCTCCGGTCCAAGATCGATGACCCAGTCGGCGGTCTTCACGACGTCGAGGTTGTGCTCGATGACGAGCACGGTGTTGCCCTGGTCGACCAGTCGGTGCAGGACCTGCAAGAGACGCTTCACGTCCTCAAAATGTAGTCCCGTCGTCGGTTCGTCGAGCACGTAGAGCGTGTGACCGGTCGGCCGTCGCGCGAGTTCGGTGGCGAGCTTGACGCGCTGGGCCTCGCCGCCCGAGAGCGTCGGCGCCGGCTGGCCGAGGCGCACGTACCCGAGGCCCACGTCCGACAGGCTCTGGATGTGTCGCAAGATGCCGGGCTGTCGTTCGAAGAACGTCAGGGCTTCGGTGATCGGCATGTTGAGTACGTCGGCGATTGATTTGCCGCGGTAGTTGATCTCGAGCGTCTCACGGTTGTAGCGAGCGCCGTTGCACGCTTCGCAGTTCACGTAGACGTCGGGCAGGAAGTGCATCTCGATCTTGATCGTGCCGTCGCCGGCGCAGGTCTCGCAGCGTCCGCCCTTCACGTTGAAGGAGAACCGACCCTGCTGGTACCCGCGCACCTTGGCCTCTTGGGTGTCGGCGAAGAGCTTGCGGATCTTGTCGAAGACCCCGGAGTAGGTCGCCGGGTTCGAGCGCGGCGTGCGACCAATCGGCTGCTGGTCGACCGCAACGACCTTGTCAAGGTTCGCGACCCCGGTGATCGTGTCGTGTTCCATCGTGGTCGTCTTGGCGCGATTGATCTGGTGTTCGAGCGACGCCAGCAAGATGCCGTTGATGAGCGTGGACTTGCCCGAACCCGAGACCCCGGTGATCGCGACGAAGTCCCCGAGCGGCACGTCGACCGTCAGATTCTGCAGGTTGTTCGCGCGCGCGCCCTTGATGGTGAGCTTCTTGCCGTCGCCGCTGCGCCTCGTGGCGGGGATCGGAATCGACTTCTCACCCGACAGGTACTGACCGGTCAGTGACTCGGTGTTCTCGAGGAGCTCTTTGTACGTTCCGGCGTGCACGACGCGACCGCCGAACTCCCCGGCCCCCGGGCCGATGTCGACGATGAAGTCGGCGAGGCGAATCGTCTCCTCGTCGTGCTCGACGACGATGACCGAGTTGCCGAGGTCGCGCAGGCGCTCGAGCGTCGCGATGAGACGGCGGTTATCGCGCTGATGGAGTCCGATCGACGGCTCGTCGAGCACGTAGAGCACGCCGACGAGGTAGCTCCCGATCTGGCTGGCGAGCCGGATCCGCTGCGCCTCGCCGCCCGACAACGTCGCCGAAGCCCGCGAGAGCGTCAGGTAGTCGAGTCCGACGTCCATTAAGAACGTGAGCCGCTCGACGATCTCCTTGACGACCCGGCGCGCGATGGTCTCCTCGCGCTTGGTGAGCTTGAGTTTGGCGAAGAGGTCGATGGCCTCGTCGATCGTCATCGAGTTCACGTCGGCGATGTTGTGGCCGTGGACCTTCACCGCGAGCACCTCGGGCTTGAGACGCTGACCGTGACACGTGCGACACTCCACTTCGCGCATGTACTGCTCGGCCTGCTCGCGCGACCAGTCGCCGTCGGCCTCGTTGCGCTTTCGTTCGAGCCAGTCGACGATGCCCGCGTACGTGGTGTCGTAGGTGCGGACTTTGCCGTAGCGGTTGCGGTATTTGACCGGCACCGAGCGCTTCTCCACGCCGTAGAGGACGAGCTTCTTGTCTTTGACTCGCAACTTCTTCCACGGCGTGTCGACGTCGAACTCACCCAGGGCCGCGATCCCGTCGATCAGCCGCGTGAAGTACTTGAAGCGGGCCCCGGCCCACGGCGCGAGCGCACCCTCACCGAGTGAGAGCGAGTCGTCGGGCACGACCAGCTCGGGGTCGACCTCGAAACGGGTGCCCAGGCCGGTGCAGACGGGGCACGCGCCGTAGGGCGAGTTGAAGGAGAAGTCGCGCGGCGCCAACTCCGTGAAACTGAGTCCGCAGTCATTGCACGCCATCTTCTCCGAGAACTGCACCAGTTCATCTCGGTCGACGAAGAGGAACGAGACCAGTCCTCGCGTGAGTTTCAACGCGGACTCGACCGATTCGGTCAAGCGCTGGCGATTCGAGCTCTTGACGCTTAAGCGGTCCAGGACAACATCGATCGTGTGCTTCTCGTAACGCGCGAGGGTCAGCGACTCACGTTCGGCCAATTCGATGACGACGCCGTCGACGCGCGCGCGAGAGAATCCCTGGGCCGCGAGTTCACTCAGCAACGTGCTGTATTCACCCTTTCGCCCTTCGACGACGGTCGCGAGCACTAGAAAGCGCTCATCGTTCTCACGCGCCAGCACCTGGTCGACGATCTGCTGGGGCGTCTGGCGCGTGACGACCTTGCCGCAGTTCGGACAGTGCTGGACGCCGACGCGCGCGAACAAGAGTCGCAGGTAGTCGTGGATCTCGGTGATGGTGCCGACCGTCGAGCGCGGGTTGCGCGAGGCGGTCTTCTGGTCGATCGAGATCGCCGGCGACAGGCCCTCGATGAAGTCGACGTCGGGCTTGTCCATCTGGCCGAGGAACTGGCGGG
>CALGFJ010000209.1 GCA_937881055.1 uncultured Acidimicrobiaceae bacterium
TGCTGGCCAAGACCACGTAGCGCAAGAGCCGCAGGTTCGACGCCGGTGGCTCGACTCCAGATTCTTCGAAGTCGTCGGCGGCGCTTCCCGACTGGGGGATCAACACCCACATCGCGAGGTAGATCGCCGCGCCCAGACCGTAGAGGACGGTGAGGACCACGAAGACGACGCGAACGATGTTGGCGTCGATGTCGAATCTCTCGGCGATACCGCCGGCGACGCCCCCGACCATGCGCCTTTTGGTGCTGCGGCGCAGGTGCGTTTCTTTCACCACCGGCTCGGGCGTCGGCGTACCTCCTTCAACTTGCTCGTGTTCTTCGTCCATGCTTCAAATGTACGGGGCGCGCTGATCAAGGACTATGGGGATGAACCCTCAAGGGGGTCGTTGACCGGTACCAACGTTCAGGGTTTCCCCTTAGATACAAAGGGAATCTGTCGTGCCAGAATCTGTTTTGTACGAAGAGCCGCACCGTCGTCGGAGGGAGAGAAGCCAATGTCGATCACCACATCGAGTCACGCCGTCGTCGGCACTCCCCTTCGGCCACTCCGACGGGGTCGCGACAACAACATCCTCGGTGGCGTCTGCGGTGGATTCGCGACTCGACTCGGCATCAAGGAGCGCAACATCCGCGTCATTTTCGCGTTGCTCACGTTGGTCTTCGGGCTCGGAATCTTGCTCTACATGACCTTCTGGCTCGTACTCACTCGTTCGGGCGAGGAACACTCGATCATTCAACAGATATTCCAGAGTCGTCGCGACGCGCAGTTCGTACTGGTCGCCTTCATCGCCACGCTGATCCTGATCATCGCGCTGCAGTCAACCGGCACGCGAACATCCGACGGTTTCGGATGGCCGTTGCTCTTGAGTGCCTTCGCCGCGTTCGCGGTGTGGCGCGGGGCGTCGACTGATGAGCGCAGTCACCTCACGGAATTCTTTAGCTCCGCTCCGGTCATCGGGGGCGCATTCTCGAAGAGCCGCAAGGGCATACTCCTTCGGATCATCGTCGGCGCCGGTTTAGTTGTCTTCGGACTTCACCAGCTCAACCACATCGGCGGCGTGTGGGGTTCGGCCGGTTCGGCACTCTTCGGCACCGCCGTACTGGTGGTCGGCGTGCTCGTACTCTTCGCCCCCTGGTGGCTCCAGAACGTGCGTGAACTGACCAGTGAGCGACGTGAGCGCGTGCGCATTGAAGAGCGTGCCCTCATGGTCGCCCACCTCCACGACTCCGTGCTCCAGACACTGACGCTGATCGAGCGCGCCGCGGCCAACGAAAGCGACGTCGTCCGTCTAGCGCGCAACCAGGAACGCGAACTTCGCCAGTGGCTCTTCAGCCCCGAGACAGTCACCGATGCCTCGACTTCGTTCGTGGGTCTCGTCGGGGCGATCGAACACGACGTCGAGAACGACTACGGCGTCCGAGTGGAATTGGTCACCGTCGGCGACTGCGCACCCGACGAACGTGTGACGGCACTGGTCGCCGCCGGCCGCGAAGCCGCCATCAACGCCGCGAAGTGGTCCGAGGCCCCGAGCGTCTCGATCTTCACTGAAGTGGAGCAGCACTCGATTTCCATCTTCGTTCGTGACCGTGGCGTGGGATTCGATCTCGACGCCATCCCGGCGGACCGGCAGGGCATCGCGCTATCGATACGCCAACGCATGAGCCAGCTCGGTGGCGAGGTATCCATCAACACCGCGACGGGCGACGGCACCGAAGTCCAATTAGTGATACCTCGTTACCAGTGACTGATTCCAAGCCTCCCCGGGTCTTCCTGGTCGACGACCACGAACTGATTCGCTCCGGAATCCGCGCCGAGATCGCCGGTTCCGTTGACATCGTGGGCGAAGCCGACGAGGTCGAGGCCGCCATTGAGATGATCATCGAGCGCACCCCCGACGTGGTGCTGCTCGACGTGCATATGCCCGACGGCGGCGGCCAGGCCGTCCTGCGCGCGGTCGTTGCGCACGACATTCCAACTCGTTTCCTCGCCCTGTCGGTCTCCGACGCCTCGGTCGACGTCATCAGCGTCATTCGCGCGGGTGCGCGGGGCTACGTGACGAAGAACATCTCCGGGCCCGATTTGGTCGACGCGATTTACCGTATTGCCGCCGGGGACGTCGTCTTCTCCCCACGTTTGGCCGGCTTTGTCCTCGACGCATTCAGCACTGGTCTGGTCGATCAACCAGTCGTCGCCGTCGATCCGGACCTCGACCAATTGACCTCGCGGGAACGTCAAGTACTGCGCCTGATCGCCCGGGGCTACTCGTACAAGGACATCGCCAAGGAGTTGACGATCTCGACCAAGACCGTGGAGAGTCATGTCTCGTCGGTCCTTCGAAAGTTGCAACTCTCGAGTCGCTACCAGCTCTCGCACTGGGCGAGTGAACGCCACCTCAACTAGGCATCGTCGACGCGGTGATGCCTTCTGACATTGAGCAATGCAGGGAATCCACACCGACGCCTCGTAGCATGACGTGTATCGCAGGGGAGGCACACGCATGCGAATTCTCATTGTCGGCGGCACGTCATTCGTCGGACGCGCCATCGCCTGGGCCGCGCTGAACGCCGGCCACGACGTCACCGTCATCAACCGTGGTGAGACGCCGAGCGATCTGCCCTCGAGCGTCACCCGATTGGTCGGTGATCGCCACGGCGACCTGTCTGCGCTCGCCGGTCTCGCCTTCGACGTCACCATCGACGCCATCGCCTATCGGCCCGTTGACGTCGACGTGTTGGCGAAGTCACTCGGCGCTCGAGGCGGTCACCATATCCAGATCTCATCGGTCTCGGCCTACGAAGACCCACCCGCTGAAGGCGCGACCGAAGAGACCGTCACGCTGTGGGACGACACGACCCTCGGCCGCGACGCTGAGGTCACCGCCGAGACCTACGGGCCACTGAAGGCCGCCTGCGAGCGAGCCGCGCACGAGCACTTCGGCGATCAACTGACAATCGTGCGACCGACGTTCGTCATCGGCAGCCACGACGCCACGCTTCGATTCCCCTACTGGGTCACGCGACTCCGTCGAGGGGGCAACGTCGCGGTTCCCGGACCTCGCGACAACGCCCTGCAGTACATCGACGCGCGCGA
>CALGFJ010000210.1 GCA_937881055.1 uncultured Acidimicrobiaceae bacterium
ACGACCGTGGCGCCGCGTTCGACGACGTCGCCCAGCAGCGCGTCGAAGAACGTGCGACCGTCGTCGTCGAGTGAGGCGTAGGGCTCGTCGAGGAGCCACAACTCCGGACGGCGAAGCAATAACCAGGCGAGACCCAGGCGGCGCCGTTGGCCGGCCGAGAGTTGCTTGGCGGAAGTAGCACGTCGCGAACTCAAATCGACGCGCTCGAGCACGGTGGCGAGTTCGTCAATCGGTCGACCAAGAGCCTTCGCGGCAAAGGTCAGGTTCTCCTCGACCGTGAGGTCGTCATAGAAGGAGCCCTCGTGACCGAGCCATCCGACGCGACGACGCAACTGGCGACGATCGACGGTCGCGAGATCGAGGCCGAGGACCGAACCCTCCCCCGCGCTGAGTCCGACGAGACCCGCGAGCAATCGCAAGAGGCTCGTCTTGCCCGCGCCGTTCGCGCCGACCAACACGGTGAGTGAGGACGCACGCAACTCCAAGTCGACGCCACTCAACAGTGGAAAAACACCGGCCATCGCGACGGCACCTCGTAAGACAACGGGCGGTGCTTCGAGACTCGTCACGGGCCTACCGGGCCAGGGCGTCGATGTCCGCGGCCACCATCATCTCGATCAGGCCGTGGAAGTCGACTTCGCACTCCCACCCGAGTTGCTCGCGGGCTTTGGTGGCGTCACCGACCAAGTGGTCCACCTCGGCTGGCCGGAAGAACTTCGGATCGACCACGACATGGTCTTCGTAGTTGAGTCCGGCGGCGTTGAAGGCCACTTCGCACAGTTCGCGTACCGAGTGCGTCTGGCCGGTCGCCACGACGAAGTCATCGGGAACATCGCGCTGGAGCATGGCCCACATCGCGCGCACGTAGTCGGCGGCGTAGCCCCAATCACGGTGCGCGTCGAGATTGCCGAGGGACAAGGAACTATCGAGACCGGCCCTGATACGCGCCGCGCCGTTCGTGATCTTTCGTGTCACGAACTCGAGCCCGCGGCGCGGCGACTCGTGGTTGAAGAGAATCCCCGACGACGCGTGCAGGTCGTAGCTCTCGCGGTAATTGACGGTGATCCAATGTCCGTAGACCTTCGCGACACCGTAGGGGCTGCGTGGGTAGAACGGGGTGTTCTCGTCCTGGGGCACGGTGCGAACCCGGCCGAACATCTCGGAGGAACTGGCTTGGTAGAAGCGGATCTCCGGGTCGACGATGCGAATCGCGTCGAGCATCCTTGTGACCCCGAGTGCCGTGACTTCTCCAGTCAGCACTGGCTGCGTCCACGA
>CALGFJ010000211.1 GCA_937881055.1 uncultured Acidimicrobiaceae bacterium
ACTTGAACTTACCGGCACGTGGCGACCACGTTGACCGCAGAAATGTCAAAAACCCTGAGAATTTACGGGTTTCTTAAGGGTTAGAAGAACACTTCCTCGGTCGCTTCGACCGCGACGTGCGGGGTAATGCGATCCAGCCACTTGGGGAAGTACCAGTTCGCGTCGCCGAAGAAGTGCATCAACGCCGGCACCAGGACCGTGCGGAGGATGAACGCGTCCATCATCACCGCGCCCCCGAGTCCGATGCCGAACTCGGCGATGATCCTCTGGCCCCCGAAGGCGAAGGAGAAGAAGACGCAGATCATGATTAACGCCGCGGCCGTGATGACCCGCCCGGTGTTGGCCTGACCGCGGTTGATGGCCTCTTCGTTGCTGCCGGTGTTGAGCCACTCCTCGTGCATTCGCGACACCAAGAAGACCTGGTAGTCCATCGAGAGCCCGAAGAGGATGGCGATCATGATCGTCGGCAGGAACGATTCGACCGGTCCCGTGCCGGCGTTGATCAGCGAACTGCCCCAACCCCATTGGAAGACCGCCACCACGAGACCGAAGGACGCCCCGGCGGCGAAGATGTTCATCGCCGCCGCGGTGAGGGGGATGACGATGCTCCGGAACGCCACCATCAAGAGCAGACAGCCCAAGAAGACGATCACCCCGATGAACAGTGGGATCTTGGACGTGAAGACCTGGGCGAAGTCCACGAAGATCGCGGTGAGCCCGCCGACGTAGATGCCGGTGTGGCTCTGGGCGTCCACGGCCGGTACGTAGTCGTTGCGGATCGTCGCGATCAGATTCTCGGTGATCTTGGAATCGGGACTGGACTTCGGCACGACGTAGATGACCGCGACCTTGCCGCTCTTGGAGATCTGGAGCGGCGCCACGACGGCGACGTCCGGCTTGCCCTGCAGTTTCTGGTCGAGCGCGACCATGGTCGCCTCGTCCTTGGCGTTGTGGATCGAGCCGACGACCTGCAGCGGACCGTTGAACCCGGGACCGAAACCCGTGGCGAGGAGGTCGTAGGCCTGGCGCGTGGTCGAACTCGCGGGATCGGTTCCGGCGTCGGAACTACCGAGGTGCAGGGAGAAGAACGGAATGCAGACGAACACGATCGCCACGAGCGCGACGAGCGACAACTTTCGTGGATGCTTCGCCACGGTGTTGGCCCAGCGCTGCCAGCGTGAGTTGGTGACGATCGGCTCGGGTCCGTGCTCCTCGAGCGATCGGCGTTCCTTTCGACTCAAGACGTGGTTCCCTTGGAAACCCAGCAGTGCCGGCAACAACGTCAGTGACGCGAACATGGTGATCAACACCGTCAAAGACGCCGCGATGGCGACGCCGTACAGGAACGAGAGTTGCAGGACGAGCATGCCGAGGAGCGCGATGCACACGGTTGAACCGGCGAAGAGCACGGCGCGACCCGAGGTGTTGATGGCGGTCACGATCGCTTCTTCTGAGCTCAAGCCGCGTTTCAATCCCTGTCGACATCGTGTGACGATGAAGAGTGCGTAGTCGATACCGACGCCGAGTCCAATGAGCGAACCCAATATGGGCGCGAAGGTGGCGATGGAGAGCACGTGGCTCAGCAGCGTCGTCGCCGCGGTCGCGATGCCGACGGCGAAGAGTGCGACGCCCAGCGGGAGCAACATCGCGAAGAACGAACCGAAGGCGAGTACCAAGACGATCGCCGTGAGGATGAGTCCGTAGATGAGGCCGGGCGGACTCTTTTGCGAGGCGAGTTGCTCAAAGGCGTTGCCGGCGAATTGGACGTTGAGCGACGACGAGCGAGCCGTGATTCCCGCAGTCACGACGGGTTGTATCTGCGGAGCCTTTAATTTGTAACCCTGCTTGGTGAAATAGACGACGGAATACGCGATCTTTCCGTTCGGACTGATCTGCAACGAACCGCCGACGAAGGGCGAGACGACGCTGGCGACCGAGGGCACCTTCGCGACCTTCCTATCCATGGCGAGGATTTCTCTCTCGTGACTCTTGATCGTGCCCGTTCGTGCCTGGAAGACGATCTGGTCGACGTCACCGGACTTGCTCTTGAACCCCGATTGCAAGAGCGACAGCGCGTGGGTGGAGTTCGTTCCCGGCAAGGTGAAGGTATTCGCATAGGCGGTGCCGAAGGTCTGGGAGAGGGCGTTCATGCCGAGGAAGAGGACGACCCAGATGGCGAGGATCATCCAGCGGCGTCGATAGGCGAGGCGGGCGAGGGACTTCATGAAAGCGAGTTCTCCTGATTGGGCCAGAGGGGGACCGAATAAAATCGTGACGTTGTGTTATTCGAAACACAACATTACGGGAGATTCACGATGGCGCCAGACGACGCAAGGCCGGCGCGTTTCGAGGGCCACGA
>CALGFJ010000212.1 GCA_937881055.1 uncultured Acidimicrobiaceae bacterium
CCGGAGGGAATCCGGCGCTTGATCATTGGTGGAGGAACGCGAAGGCGTTCACTCTCGGTGTTGCGCTTTCGCACCATAGACCTCTCGACGCAATGGCTGACCCCATCGTACCGCTCGGCTATTTCCAACTAACTCTCTCGAAATAGTTTGCGGCGACCCGGTGGATCAACGACTGCGATTAGTAAAGCGCCATGAACCAAGGCGGGGGACTGACTTCGATACGCGCGAACGGCGAGGCGACATGACCGAATCGGTCGTCACCCGTCGCCCACGCCCGCCACGCGTCAGAGATCTCTTCTTGGGTGCGAGCGACGAAGTTCCACCACATGAAGAGCCGCTCCTCCATCGGTACGCCGCCTATCAACATCGCCCGACTCGAGCCCCGCGATTCGATGCGGCATTCGGCGCGTCGCCGCCCCAAGTACGCCAACGCGCCCGGTCGTATGACCGTTCCGTCGACCAAGACCGATCCATTGGCCACGATCAGTGCGTATTCGAAAGTGGGTTCGAGGACGACCGACGCGAGGCCACCGTGAAGGTCGAGTTCCACGCCGACGAGGTCGCTATCGTGACGCGCGTTCGAACTCACCCCTCCAAAGGATCCAACGAGCACACTCGCCGTGAGAGCGGCTGTTTCGAGTTTCGGCAGTTCGTTGAAGTGAGCGAAGTCCGCTCCGCCGTTGCGCGTTGTCGATGGTTGCGCGACCCACAGTTGCATTCCGTGCAATTCTCCCGAGCGAAGACCGGGATTCTCCTCAGAGTGCGCGACTCCGAGACCCGACGTCATGAGATTCAACTGTCCGGCTCGGATGAGTTGCTCGGACCCGAGGCTGTCACGATGCAAGAACTCGCCGCTGAAGAGCCAGGTCACGGTCTGGAGCCCCATGTGCGGATGCGGCGCGACGTCGATTGATCGATCCGGACTCAGCGAGATGGGTCCCATGTGATCGACGAAGCACCACGCACCGACGGTTCGTCGACCTTTCGCAGGCAGGGCCCGTCGCACCGTGAGTTGCGCCACCTGCGCTTCACGGCTCTCGAAGATCTCGACTACCGGCTCAGCCACGATTCGTCCCCCTTCCTTCGACGTATCCTTCGACGCGTACGAGTCGAACGTTTACGCGTCGTGCGCGGCCTGCAGTGTGTCGCATTCGATCTTGCTCATCACCATCATCGCGTCGCGGACGCGCCCGGACTTCTCGGGATCGGGGTCGCTCAAGAGCTCCGTCAGCAGCGTCGGAATGATCTGCCACGAAAGACCGAATCGGTCCTTCAGCCAGCCGCACTGTCCTGGCTCACCACCGTCGACCAGTGCCGACCAGTAGTAGTCAACCTCCGACTGGTCGCGACACGAGACCACGAGGGAGAACGCCTCGGTGAGTGCGAACGTCGGGCCGCCGTTCATTATCGTGATCGTCAGATTTTCGATGCGAATCGTCCCGATGATGAATCCGCCATTCGACATCGACGGCACGTCCATCCGCGTGACGTTGA
>CALGFJ010000213.1 GCA_937881055.1 uncultured Acidimicrobiaceae bacterium
GCCTTGTTCAGCGCCGAGTTCGCCTTGGCCTGAAAGATGGTGCTGACGCGCTTCATGATACCCATGGGGGCCTCCTTAGTTACGAGTCCACACTAGGGGGGAACTCGGGTGCACCGCGAACGAAAACACGTCAGCGATTTGTAAGAAACTGATTAACTCCGTGGCAGGTCGTGGTCCTGCTGGGTGGCCTGGGTCGCTAACTCAGTGCGGTACTCATCGAGGGCCACGGCGAGGGCGTCATCGTCGAGTGAGAGGATTCGCGCGGCGAGCAGTCCGGCGTTCGTCGCACCGTTGATCGCGACCGTGGCGACCGGCACACCGCGGGGCATTTGGGCAATCGACAACAACGAGTCGAGCCCGTTCAGTTGGGCGAGGGCGACCGGCACGCCGATCACGGGCAACGTCGTCACCGCGGCCAACATGCCGGGTAAGTGCGCGGCGCCCCCGGCGCCGGCGATCAACACCTTCAGACCGCGCTCTCTCGCGTGAAGTCCGTAGTCGATCATGGCTTCGGGTGTGCGATGGGCCGAGACCACGTGCACCTCGCTCGCGACGCCGAAGCGCTCGAGAATGGTTGCGGCGCCGTTCATGATCTCGTGGTCCGAAGAACTGCCCATCACGATCCCAACCACTGGTTGCACTATGTCTCCCGAGTCCGCGTGCCGTACGCTCGCGCGCTCTCCCATGCTCTCACGTGCGCCGCGCCAGCGTCGTCGCCGACGACGGTGACGTGTCCGAGTTTGCGGCCCGGACGCCACGACTTGCCGTAGTCGTGGACGTGCGCCCCGGGGACCTGCGCGGCGCGTTCGATCGACCCGGGCTCGTCGGCGCCGACGACGTTCACCATCACGGCGGAGGCCACGACCGGTTCGGTCGAACCCAACGCGCGACCGCTCACCGCCAGCAGGTGGTTCGTGAATTGACTCGTGCGTGCGCCCTCGATCGTCCAGTGGCCGGTGTTGTGGGGGCGAAGCGCGATCTCGTTCACGACGAGACCCCGGTCGCTCACGAAGAACTCAACTGCGAGTACGCCGACGGCGCCGACCAAGTTGGCGATCTTACGTCCGAGTCGATTGGCTTCGAGTTGCGTCGACGCATCGACACCGGCCGGGTAGCGCACTTCGACGCACATGCCGTGGGACTGCACTGTCGACACGAGGGGATAGCTGGCGTATTCGCCGTGCACGCCGCGAACGACGACGAGTGCCAGTTCGCCACGGAGGTTGAGTCGTTCTTCGACCACGACGCTCGTGGTCTTCAAGAGTTCGTCGATCATCGACAACGTCTCGACGCGGCTCTGCGGGAAGAGGACGCCGCGGCCGTCGTAACCACCCGTCGCGACCTTGAGGACCGGGGTGCCGACGCTGTCCAGAAAGCCCTTCAACATTTCGTCCCTCGTGGACGTGACGACGATGAATCGGGGCAAGGGTATGCCCGCGACGTCGAAAGTCTGTCGTTGATGGCCCTTGTCCACGGCGAATCGAAGCGCGCGCCACCCGGGACGAACAACGACGCCGCGCGCTTCGAGCGCCGCGATCTGCTCGAGGTCGACGAGTTCGTGATCGAAGGTGATGACGTCGACCTGGCCGGCGAGTTCATCGAGCGATCCGGCGTCGTCCGGTGATCCGATCAGAGTGACGTCGGCGCTCGCCACGGCCGAATCATCCGGGGACGACGCGAGGACCGTGAGGATGACGCCGGCCTCGTGCGCCGCGTCACCCATCATTCGAGCCAACTGGCCCGCTCCCACCACACCTACCGATACGGGACCAGTAGGTTGGGAATCGTTCAACACGACCGTAACGCTATCGGTCGAGCGAGGAGGCCCCCATGGACATCGCCATCGGAATGGACGTTGACGGACCACTGGAGAAGACGCTCGAACGAGCCGCGGGGCTTCGAGAGCGCGGCTTCACGCGAATGTGGTCGTCGCAAATCTTCGGCCCGGACACACTCACGGTCTTCGCCGTCGTCGGTCGCGAGTACCGCGACCTCGATCTCGGGACGGCCGTCGTACCGATCCAGACGCGACACCCGACGATGCTCGCGGCCCAGGCGCGCACGGTGCAAGAAGCGATCGGCGGACGACTCTCGCTCGGCATCGGTCTGTCGCACAAGGCCGTCGTCGAGGGCATGTGGGGCATCTCCTTCGATCATCCGGCGTCGTATATGAGCGAATATCTTGACGCCCTGGCTCCGATGCTTCGGGGTGAGCGCGTCAAAGTGCGCGGTGAACGCGTGAGCGCGACGACCCTGGGCGCCTTGGGGCCCAGCGACGTTCGAACGCCCGGACTGTTGGTGGCGGCGTTGGCTCCGAAAATGCTCGAGATGGCCGGGACGTTGGCCGACGGGACGTTGACCTGGATGACCGGCGTGAAGACGATCGCCACGCACGTCGCGCCGACCATCAACGCGGCTGCGGCGGCGGCCGGCCGCCCGGCTCCGCGCGTCGTGTGCAGCTTGCCGATCTCGGTGACCGGTGACGTCGCTGACACCATGGCCAAGGTGAACGAGTCGCTCGAGATCTACGGCACGCTGCCGAGTTATCGCGCGATGCTGGACCGCGAAGGAGCCAAGGGACCGGCTGACGTCGGTCTCTTCGGAACCCGCGAGCAGGTCCTGGAGAAGTTGCACGACCTGGCCGAGGCGGGCGCGACGGAGTTCTCGGCCGCGATGGCCGGCGGCGCCGATGACCGAGACGAGACCTACGACACGCTGATTCAATACCAGTCGATGTAGTTCGCCGATTACTTCGGCAATCGCGTGTGCTTGAACTCGTTGATGTCACTACGGTTCGTCATCATGTCGAGCAGGCTGTTGATGAGTTCGACGGACGCTTCGGGGTCCTCGCTCGGCTCGCTCATGTAGCGCACGAAGGTCGCGTCGTCGTTCACGACGAAGGTGGGGACACCGAATGCCTCGAAGCGTTCGAACTCCTTGTGACTCGCCGCGATGACGTCGTGAGGACGGCGCGAGGCGACGTCGGCGGCGACTTTGGCCATGTCGACGCCGAGGGGCGCGAGGACGTTACTGATCTCATCCAGGGTGACGAGACGGATCGCCCGGTCGTGCCGGGCTCGAAAGAGCGCCTCGTGCGCGTCGAGGAAGTACTCGCTCTGTTCGTCGCGCACCGAGATTGCCGCCGCCAGCGAGATCAGATCGGCGTCGTAGGCGGGGTCGTTCCAGACGTCGGGCGCGCCATCATTCCGGCCTCCTTGACTGAGCGACCAGGGCGCGAAGGTGACGTCGAAGTCGGCGCCGGCGCGCAGCGCCGTGATGACGTGCAGGTGGATGTTCTTCGCGAAGGGGCATCGGTAGTCAAAGGAGAGGTCGAACGATTGCATGACGCCAGACTAAAGGTCGATTCACGAAGAGCCTCGAAAGTTCACACGGGAACGGCGACACCGTTCGCACGGCAGAGGTCCTTGTACGAGCAGAAGCGACAGGCGTTGACCGAAGGCGTCGCCGGAAACTCACCGTCGTCGTAGAACCGGTTGATCTTCTCCCACGCGCTGGCGGCGGAGTGCGAACGGGCCTTCACGACGACGTCGGTCACGGTGCGCTCGATGCTCTCGCCCTTGGCGACGTACATCAGTCGGATCTTCGTGGGCTGTTCGCCCAGTTTGGCTT
>CALGFJ010000214.1 GCA_937881055.1 uncultured Acidimicrobiaceae bacterium
ACGACGCGACTACCTGGCTACCATCGCGGAACTGAGGGAGCAGGCCAAGTCACTGGGCCTGTGGCTCCCACACATGCCCAGTGAATGGGGCGGCATGGGTCTGGGTCACGTGGAACTCGCGATGGTGCAAGCCGAAGCCGGGAAGACGCGAATCGGCCCCTGGGTACTGAACTGCATGGCGCCCGACGAAGGAAATATGCACACGCTTCTCCACTGGGGCAACGACGATCAAAAGGAGCGCTATCTCCGTCCCCTCTGTGACGGCACCGTCATGTCGTGTTTTGCAATGACCGAGCCCGAGGTTGCGGGGTCGGATCCGACGCTCATCCAGACACACGCTGAAAAAGACGGTGACGAATGGGTGATCAATGGTCACAAGTGGTTCATCTCGAACGCCCGTCGCTCGCAATTCGCCATTCTCATTGCCCGGACGGAACCCGACGTACCCGAAGGCTCCACGGGGGCGACGACCGCGTTCATCGTGGACATCCCTTCGGAGGGTTGGAACGACGTTCGTGAAGTGGAGACGATGCACGGTTCCACCGGTCACAGCGAAATCGTCATCACTGATTTGCGCGTGAAGGATGAGCAGATTCTCGGTGGGCGGGGAAACGGCCACCGACTCGGCCAAGCACGACTCGGTCCGGCGCGTTTGGCGCACTGCATGCGTTGGATCGCTCAGGCCGAGACGGCTCTTGACATGATGGTCGATCGTTCAATACATCGTTACTCTCACGGTTCCACGCTGGCCGAGAAACAGGGCGTCCAATGGATGATTGCCGATTCGGCGATCGAGCTGTACCAATGCAAGCTGATGGTGCTTCACGCGGCGTACAAGATCGATCGCGGCGATGACTTTCGAACCGAGGTTTCGATGACCAAGCACTTCGTTGCGAACAGTCTGAATCGGATCATTGACCGGGCAATTCAAGTCCACGGTGCGCTCGGCTATTCCACTGACACGCCCCTCGCCAACATGCTGCAACACGCGCGCTGGGCTCGTCTCGCCGACGGCGCGGATGAGATTCACCAAATGCGAATCGCCGAGCGGACTATCGCGGCCTATAAGGATCACGGTACGACGTCATCGGCGACGGGTGACCTGCCCATTTGATTTAGTTGTTACATTCGTAGTGAATCACTTCGGTCTCAGGGCGGTGGGCCGAAGAGACAAGAAAGGTAGATCGTGGTCGACGAAGATATCTACGGGCGAATCAACTCTCTGGTCGATGAGGAGATGGTGCTGCGCAGTCACGAGACGCCGGATGACGTCGATCGGCTTGCACATATCGAAGAGACGCTCGACCAATGCTGGGACCTCCTGCGTCAGCGTCGAGCGCTGCGCGAATTCGGTCGCGACCCCGAGAACGCGAAACTCCGTGACATCGATACCGTCGAGCGCTACGAGCAGTAAACCGCGCGAGCGCAGAGCTCACTTCGTGGACGCCGCCACGTGCAGTGCTCAGACGTCCTCACCGAAGTTCAGACCATCACCCGACAAACTTCTTGAGATCGGCAATAATCTTGTCCTCTACCTCGAGACTCCACAAGGAATCAGCGACGTCGACGACTAAGAAGAGTTCCGAAACGAGCAGGGTCTCAAGTGCGGCGACACCGAGATTCTGAAGCCACTTGCCGATGCCGAATCGCACAGTGAAGTCGCTCGAGCTTCCGGTGATCGTGATGGTGAAGGCGCGTTCGGCCGCCACGATTTCGCGGAGGAAGCCGGTCTTCTTCGCTTGAATGACCGTACCTTGGTCACTAGGCGGTGAGGTCTGGACCGTGAAGCCATCGGACTTCAAGTACTCCTCAACGTGCGACGCCAGGGCGCTCAGGTCCGTGCCCTTACCTTCAAAGTGTTCTGACTTGTCTCCGAGCATGATGCCCTCCTCAATTGATGCGTTCTTTTACGTTACCGGTGACATCTTCGAGAGC
>CALGFJ010000215.1 GCA_937881055.1 uncultured Acidimicrobiaceae bacterium
AAGAAACCAAAGGGGTTTGACGTTGTTTCCGTTGGCCAGGCATTTGAATTGGCTCGATAGGCTTTCGCGGGTGACAACGCAACCATTTACTTCCGGATTCGACCCCACGGGCTTTTCCACGACCACCCGTCCTCAGGACGATCTCTACCAGTACGTGAATGGCGGTTGGATCGAACGGACGCAAATGCCCGAGGACAAGGCGCGCTACGGAACGTTCGACATCCTCGCCGACGGTGCCGAACTCGCGATACGCGAGATTCTCGAGGAGTCACGTACGGCGCCCGAAGGCAGCGAAGCCCGAAAGGTCGGTGACCTCTTCTCGAGCTTCCTCGATGAGGAACGAATCAACACGCTCGGCGTGGGACCCCTGATCGAGCGACTCTCCCAAGTTCGCGCGATCAGCTCGATCAACGAACTGTTGGCCCTCATCGGCCGACTCCAGCGGCGAGGAGTCGGTGGGTTTTACTTCGTCTTCGTCAACAATGACCCCGGCGACCCCGAACGCTACGTCACGCTGTTGGAGCAGGGCGGACTGTCCCTGCCGGACGAGAGCTACTACCGCGAAGAGCATTTCTCGTCGATTCGTGAGGCTTTCGTTGTGCACGTGCAACGGATGCTCGAATTGGCCGGCGTGAGTGACGCCGCAACGAGGGCGCAACGTATCTTTGAGCTGGAGACGAAGATTGCCAGCGGCCACTGGAACAACGTCGACTCGCGCGATAGTGAGAAGACGTACAACCTGAAACCGTGGGCCGAAGCCTCCGAACTCTTCGGTGACGTGGCGCTCGAGGTGTGGCACAACGCACTCGAGTCGCCCGTGGGTTCCTTCGACGAAGTCGTGCTTCGTCAGCCGAGTTTCGCGAGTGCCCTCGGCGCGCTCTTCACGGAGTCCAACCTCGACGCCTGGAAGGACTGGTTGACCTGGCAGATCGTGGCCGGCGACGCACCGTTCCTCTCCCAGGAGTTCGTCGACGAACACTTCGATTTTTATGGACGCACGCTCACCGGGGCCGAATCGATCCGTCCGAGGTGGAAGCGCGCTGTCGCCCTCGTCGAAGACGCCATGGGCGAAGCGATTGGCAAGATCTACGTCGAACGCCACTACCCACCTGACGTCAAGGCCCGCATGGACGTCCTCGTCGCCAACCTCATCGAGGCCTATCGACAAAGCATCGCCGATCTGGAATGGATGGGGGAGGCGACACGGAGTCGCGCCCTCGAGAAGTTGGACGCCTTCACGCCGAAGATCGGCTATCCGGTGCGTTGGCGCGACTACTCGTCTTTGCGCGTCGACGCGAACGATCTGCTCGCGAACGTGCGCGCGGCCAGTGAGTTCGAGTTCCAGCGCAACCTCACAAAGATCGGTCAGCCGGTCGACCGTGATGAGTGGTTCATGACGCCCCAGATGGTCAATGCCTATTACAACCCTGGCTTCAACGAGGTGGTCTTTCCGGCGTCGATCCTGCAGCCGCCCTTCTTCGACGCCCGGCGCGACGAAGCCGCCAACTACGGTGCCATCGGCGCAGTGATCGGCCACGAGATCGGACACGGTTTCGATGACCAGGGATCGAAGTTCGACGGCACCGGGCGACTCGCCGACTGGTGGGAGCCGTCCGATCGCGAAGCCTTCGAAGTACGCACAACGGCGCTGATCGAACAGTTCGACGCGCTCTCGCCGAAGTTGACGCCCGACCTTCACGTGAACGGGGCACTCACAGTTGGCGAGAACATCGGGGACTTGGGTGGCCTCGCAATTGCTTGGAGGGCCTATCTCATCTCGCTCGACGGCGAGGAGTCACCAGTCATCGATGGACTCACGGGCGCCGAACGCTTCTTCTTCGCTTGGGTTCAGACCTGGCGACAGAAAGCGCGAAAAGAAGAGGTGGAGCGGCTCTTGGCTTTGGATCCTCATTCGCCGGAGGAGTTCCGGGGCAATCAGATTGTTCGCAACATCGACGAGTTCTACAACACCTTTGGCGTCAGCGAAAGCGACGCCATGTGGTTGGCGCCGGCGGCACGAGTCACCATTTGGTGACCAACGATTATTGATTT
>CALGFJ010000216.1 GCA_937881055.1 uncultured Acidimicrobiaceae bacterium
CGATGTTGATGGGATTCTTCACCGCCGGTGGCGCCGCCAACTTCGGCTGGGTCGCGTACGCGCCGCTTTCGAACTCGATCAACACGCCGGGGGCGGGGGCCGATCTCTGGATCGGCGGATTGTTGCTCACGGGATTCTCCGCCATCTTCACCGGCGTCAATCTCACCGCGACCATCTTCTATTTGCGAGCACCCGGCATGACGATGTTCCGCATGCCGATCTTCACCTGGAACATGCTCGTGACCGCGATCCTGATCCTCCTCGCCTTCCCGGTGTTGACCGCCGGGCTCATCATGCTCTACTGCGACCGACACTTCGGGACCCATATCTTCTCCGTTGCTGGAGGAGGTGTTCCGGTGCTGTGGCAACACATCTTCTGGTTCTGGGGCCATCCGGAGGTCTATATTCTCGCCCTGCCGTTCTTCGGCATGGCGACCGAGATCATCGCGGTCTTCTCCAAGAAGCCCGTCTTCGGATACAAGAGCATGGTCTTCGCCACGCTCTCGATCGGCGCTCTCTCCTTAGGTGTGTGGGCGCACCACATGTTCACGACCGGTGTCGTCCTCTTGCCCTTCTTCTCGATCATGAGCCTCTTGATCGCGGTGCCGACGGGCATCAAGATCTTCAACTGGATTGGGACGATGTGGCGAGGAGAGTTGTGGTTCTCGACCGCCATGTTGATGGCCCTCGGGTTCCTCTTCACCTTCCTCATCGGGGGCCTCACGGGCATCTACTTGGCCAGTCCCCCGCTCGATTTCTTCACTCACGACACCTACTTCGTCGTCGCGCACTTCCACTCCATCGTCATGGCCCTCGTGCTCGCTGGTATGGGCGGACTGTATTACTGGGGGCCCAAGGTCACCGGGTACATGCTGAACGAGAGATTCGGAAAGATCCAGTTCTGGTTGCTCTTCATCGGCACCCAGGTCTTCACGTTCCCCATGTACATCTTGGGACTCGACGGCATGCCACGTCGCATCGCGCTCTACCTGCACAGCCCGCAGTGGAAGGCGCTCAATGACTGGAGCACTGTCGGTGCGATGATCATCGGCATCTCGGTGATCGTGTTCGTCGTGAACGTGGGCTACAGCTGGAAGAAGTACCCGGCCGGCGACAATCCGTGGGACGCCCAGACCCTCGAGTGGTTCACCACGTCACCGCCGCCCCACCACAACTTCTACCGACTGCCCCAGATTCGTTCGGAACGTCCGACGTGGGACTACAACCACCCCGAACACCGTTCGTTGGCCCACGGAACCGGTGGTACAGGCACGCACCACGAACCGCCTTTGGCCAACGCGGTCGTCGGAATGCTCGAACACGACCAAGATCACGACGCATGAGAGTCGAAGCGAAGATTCTGCTGGGCTTGGGCCTGTTTTTTGGCGTCATGTGCGCCGTGTACTGGAACTGGAGCCTCGAGAACGCGGGCGGCGTGATGATGTTCGCCGGCATGCTGCTCTGCTTCTTGCCCGGCAGCTACTACTACTGGTGGAGTCGGCGCATGAAGGCGCGCCCCGAAGACGATCCCCACGCCACCCAGACCCAAGGCGCGGGTGTCGTCGGTTCCTTTCCCGGTACTTCCATCTTCCCCTTCACCCTCGGGATGGGCGCGTTCTTCGTCGTCCTGGCCCTGGTATTCGGGATTTGGTTCCTCGTTCCGGGCCTCGGTCTCGCGGGGTGGGCGATCATCGGTGCGACCTCGGAAGGTCGCCGCGGGGGCCACGTCTAGGGGCCCACTCGCATTCGAGTCGGCTTTATGAATTCCTCGCCATCGAATGAACTGTCGCGGACGTCATTCAGTCCACTCGTGTTGCACGATGACGCGTTCATCGATCACTTGACTCGCGTGATCACGGACATAGGCCTGATGGATCGGATTGGCGACGTAGTCACGGGCCGAGTTGAAGTCCGCGAAGTCCATGACCGCCGCGAAATCGAAGTTCCCTTCGAAGTGACCGGCGTCGTCGCCGAACTTCATCGCCAGCAACTCTGGAATATCGCGGAGACCCTCCATCGCGTCGCGAAAGGCCTGTTTCCTTTCATCGGAGACGTCTTTCGACCAACGACAGACGACGACTTGGCGAAACATGAAATCATCCTCCCCACCTGATTGAACTTCGCTCTGACGCGAAGTGTAAGGCGGTGTGGCATCCGCCCCGGTGAATGGGCCAGGTCGGCGTCGGACGCGCAAAGACAAGACGCACGCGCGCATCAAGACCGTCACGACTTCTGGGGCGAACACGGCGACGTTGCGACGACCAAGAACTAAGAGTTGCCCGAAGTACGAGCCGGGGCAAACGGAGTGTTAGCGCAGTCCTAGGCCTCGGCCGCCGTCGAGCAACTCCCGGGCGACTTCGAGGTGACCACTGTGGGCTGCGGTCTCTTCGATCATGTGCAGAACCACCCAGCGAACGCTGGGTACGTCCATGTCTGGACCGTGACTCCCGATCGGCGGCGTCGACATCGTCGTGGACGCCAGGATTTCGTCCGAGCGATCACACTGTTGGCGGTAGTACGCCAGTACGTCCTGGGACGGACGATCACACGTGAGGGCGCGCAACGGGTCGTAGTCGGGTCGACCGCTGTCCCACGGCAACGCCTCAAGAGGTAGGCCGGCGACGACTTCTTGGAACCAGTGTCGCTCGGCGCCACCCAGATGTTCGACGATTCCCGCCGTGGTCCAACCAGAGGGCACGACTGACGCGTGCCACAGCTCTTCCGCGAGTCCGCTCACGATCGCCCGAACGGAGGCGCGCTGGTATTCGAGAGTGTCGAGGAGCGCGATTGTCTCGTTGTCGGGCGTGTCGTTCACGATGCGAGTATTCCATACGCGCGTCCAATCGTGCTCGACAATCGGTCGGAATGACGCACCCCGTGTTGCAGTGAAAGTAACGGATGGGCTCAGGCGCGCTATGGCACAGTGGTTGGTATGCCGACCGGAGACGCGACCACTGCCCGCAGTGAAGTGGCAGTGTCCTCGCGAGTGATGGTCGTCACGGGAGCCGGCATCTCGA
>CALGFJ010000217.1 GCA_937881055.1 uncultured Acidimicrobiaceae bacterium
CCGATGATGAATCCGCCATTCGACATCGACGGCACGTCCATCCGCGTGACGTTGACGATCTCGGAGTTCTTGAAAACGCTCGCGTAAAAGTCCAGCGCCTGCTCTGCGTCGTCATCAAACCAGAGGAAGGGGGCTACGGTCACCACGGCTTCATGCTAATGAGGCCGCCCACACGAAGCGCCGAGGAAAACCGTGCGAATTGGACCGGGCGGATCACCGCTCCGGCGCCAGTTCAATGCTCTGTTCAGGTTTTCGGCACGGCCTTATACTGCGATTTATGCTTGCCATTCTGTTTTGGGTCGCGATAATCGTGTTCTCGTTCGTGCTCGAACTGCACTCGAATGCGTTCATAGCGGTCTTCATTGGCTTCGGCGCCGCCATCTCCTTCGTCTTGGCATTGGCCGGCCTGCCCTTCGCGTTCCAAGCCGGCGCGTGGCTCGCGGTGTCGGCGGTCTCACTCGTCACGCTTCGACCGTTCGCCATTCGAAAGTTTCATCATCACCGGTTCGAAATTGACATGTCCCAACCCACTAACACGGCGATGACCGATATGCGCGGAACGGTCGAAATGCCGGTCGGTGACGCCACGCACCCGGGACGCGTGAAGATTCAAGGTGAATCGTGGAAGGCCGTGACCGATTGGCCGGCACAACTGCCCGACGGCACGCCCGTGGTCGTGAAGAAGGCCTACGGTACGACGCTCTGGGTCGATCCGGTTTAGACCACTCGAAGCCGTCTCGCTCGAGGCACTTCTACGTAGTCCGAGAAATCAGTCCGACTAGGGCGTGGTGCTCGGAACGTCGGCCATCACGCTCTTGATCGCCTGAGCGGCACCCAAGAGCGCCGCGCTCTCGGCCGGGATGATCAACTTGGTGTTGGGACTTTCGGCGAACTTCGACAGGGTGTCGAGTTGCAAGATCGCCACCAGCGTCGGGTCGGGCTGTTGCAGCTTGATCGCCGCGTACACCGAGGCGATCGCCTGGGCCCGTCCTTCGGCCTCGAGGATGAGCGCTTGTCGCCGACCTTGAGCGCGCAGAATGTCGGACTGCTGGGCCCCCTCGGCTTCCTTGATCGCCGCCTGGCGTTGACCATCGGCGACGTTGACCGCGGACTGCTGTTGGCCTTCGGACTCGAGGATGCGAGCGCGCTTCTCTTGGTCGGCCTGCTTCTGCAGGGCCATCGCCTGGAGAATCTGTTCGGGCGGCGTGATCTCGAGGACCTCCACGCGATTGATGCGTACACCCCATTTGTCGGTGGCCTCTTCCATCTGGGTCTGGAGCATCGTGCCGATGCGCTCACGCTGAGAGAACGCCTCGTCCAGGGTGATGCTGCCGAAGACCGCACGCACGGACGTGCGCGCGAGGTTATCGACGCTGACGAGGTAGTCCGAGTTGGTGAAGAGCGCGAGTCGAACGTCGACGACTTGACTGAAGATCGTCGCGTTGACGATGACCGCGACGTTGTCGCGCGTGATGACCTGTTGGCGGTCACCGGTGCGCGGGGTCTCGCGCACGTCGACGATCTTCATCACCTCGATGAAGGGAACGATGAAGGTCAGACCGGGATTCTTGATGTCCTTGAACTCTCCGAAACGCGTGATGACGCCGACGAAACCCTGTTGGACGATCCGCACAGCCTTGAGGATCGCCGCCAAGACAAGAAGAACAACGATCCCTGCCACCACTGCTAGAACAATGCCAACCATCTGATTCCCTTCACTTCGGCCGTGAGCGATACTTCGCTTAATTCAGCTCGTTGTTCGGAGTGTACCCGTCCCTTTACGAGGCTCTCCGGGTGGTAGTGGGTCAGTTTGAATTGAGCCTAGGCTCAGCCGATGTGGTGGCTTCGGGTTCCTCTGACTGTTCGCGAGAGGAAGGTCGCCCGCATCTCCATCGCGCTCATGGCCGTAGTTGGAATCGCCCTCGTGTCTGTCGGACTCGTGAAGGGCGTTCCCCCCGTCACGGCGCTTGGTGTTCTTGACCTCTTGATCGGCGCAGCGCGCCTGTGGGCCTACCTAAGAGCGCCAGCCAGAACCGAATCAGACTGACCCACTACCCACCGGGTGACGTTGCGGGCGACGCGAGATTGGGTCAACCGAACGTGAAATCGAACGCCTGGACGCCCGG
>CALGFJ010000218.1 GCA_937881055.1 uncultured Acidimicrobiaceae bacterium
GTTGAGGTTGCCGTTGTGGTTCCCTCCGGGACCGGTGCGAATCGGTACCAAAAGAAACAAGGAGGCCCACAGTGGCTGTAGGAACCGTCAAGTGGTTCAACGACGAAAAGGGTTGGGGATTCATCGCTGTCGATGGCCAGCCCGACGTCTTTGTGCACTACTCGGAGATTCAAGGAGAAGGTCGTAAGACGCTCGTCGAAGGTCAGACCGTTGAGTTTGACATCGAGCCGGGCGATCGAGGACCACTCGCCAAGCGCGTCGTCTTGAACTAACCAAATCATCTAGTAGTGGAGAACCGCCGCCTTCGGGCGGCGGTTCTCCATTTGGTAGCACCGACTCACGTAAAGTACGAGAGTTACTCACGGGTAACGAGTCGACGATCACGAAGGACTGTCATGGCTGAATTCTCGTTGGAATTGAACGACGACCAAAAGACGATGCAGGAGTGGGTGCACGGTTTCGCCGTCAACCAAATGCGTCCGATCGCCGCCGAATGGGACGAACGCGAAGAGACGCCGTGGGAGTTCATCCAGGAGGCGGCGAAGATCGGCATCTACTCACTGGATTTCATGATGAACGCCTTCTCGGACAAGACCGGCCTGTCGTTGATGATCGCGACCGAGGAGTTGGCGTGGGGTGACGCGGGGCTCACGATGGCGCTGATGGCGACGTCGCTCGGCGTGGCCGCCATCGTCGCCAATGGCACTCCCGAGCAGGTGATGGAGTGGGTGCCTCAGTGTTACGGGACGCCGGATGACATCAAGCTCGCGGCTTTCGGTGTCTCTGAGCCCGACGCCGGCAGCGACGTGTCGTCACTGCGCACGCGTGCGGTCTACGACGAAGCGAATGACGAGTGGGTGCTCAACGGCACGAAGACCTGGATCTCCAACGGCGGCATCGCGAACCTGCACGTCATCGTGGCCTCGGTCGAACCGGAACTCGGGAGTCGCGGCCAGGCTTCGTTCATCGTGCCCGACGGCACCAAGGGCATTCGCCTCGGTCAGAAGTTCAAGAAGATGGGCATACGCGCGAGTCACACCGGCGAAGTCGTGCTCGAGGACTGTCGCATTCCGGGACGCTGTCTGCTCGGCGGGAAGGAAAAGCTCGACGAGAAGATCGCGAGGGCTCGCGAGGGCAAGCGCTCCCAGAGCCAGGCCGCGATGGCGACCTTCGAGGCCAGTCGACCGGCGGTCGGCGCCCAGGCCCTCGGCATCGCGCGTGCGGCGTACGAGTTCTCGCTCGACTACGCCAAAGAACGAAAGCAGTTCGGTCGCGCGATCATCGACAACCAGGCGATCGCTTTCAAGCTGGCCGACATGAAGATGCACATCGACGCCTCACGACTTCTCATCTGGCGAGCGTCATGGATGGCCGCGACACGCCAGCCGTTCTTGAACGGCGAAGGTTCGATGTCCAAGCTCTACGCCGGTGAGACGGCCGTCAAGGTGACCGAAGAGGCGATCCAGATCCTTGGGGGCTACGGCTACATACGTGAGTACCCGGTCGAACGCTGGCACCGAGATTCGAAGATCTACACGATTTTCGAAGGGACTTCGGAAATACAGCGCCTGATCATTGCAAGGGCCATTTCGGGCGTGCACATCAGATAGTCCTGAGAAGCGACTCGGGTACTTTCCGTTTGCCGCGGACACGATCAAGGACCGCCGGTTGCGACCGACGCGCAAACCGGTTAATTGGCATCCGCGAACAAGTCGGCCGGCCGTAACGGCCTCGTTCTTCAGGAGCGTGAATCTTCGAACTTCCGACCAATAATCGGACCGACAGAAAAGCGACCGGCCACAACGCATGCAATGAAAAGGAGCCCCAGCCACGCGTGTCCGTTGAATGTGTATATGGCGGGCGGTAAGACGCCGAAAGCGAACAACAAGTTACGGTTTAGTAAAAATCCAAAATATTTGCTCACGTGCATCTCCTGATAATCGTTGACTTAGTCAACGATTAATACCGTAATGTGTTTAGTTGACTTTGTCAACTAACTGGTATGGTTTGGCGTGCCCCCGAATAAGCGCGACGTGAAGTTGATGGTTGCAGCTCTGTTCACGATGAATGCCGGTCTCGAACGAGCGAGACGTCAGCGGAAGGGAGCCGCCACATTAAGTCTGTTGCAAACCATCGCTAATCATGACGGAGCGCGGCCCTCCGATATTGCCGGTCTTCAGGGAGTTCATCCCTCACTCGTCACCAGACAAATTCGAGAACTTGAAATTGCTGGTTATGTAGAGGTCAAGGCTGACCCAACGGATGGACGATCGAATTTGGTCACGTTGACGGACAACGGAACTGTCGAACATCGTCGGTTGGAGAGTTTTGGCCTGAAGCGATTTTCGCTTTTTGTCCGCGATTGGGAGTCGGAGGATGTTCGGCGCCTGACAGAACTCTTGTGGAAACTTCAACAGTCAATGAGTGCTGTCTCTTCTCGTGAACAGCGGAGACCCGGCGACGTGACCTAGACGATCAGGAGTGTCATCACGTCAGTGGGTAAAACTGCCGCCACCCGGTGCTCGACAACATGCTGTCCATCATTTCCCAAAGATGCCCCGAAAACGTCGCTTTGTAGAGATGAGCACGGTACAATGCATTCATGTCAACTCCTGTCAGTCAAGCCCGTGTGTCTCAGCGTGGTCAAACCAGTCTTCCGGCAGAACTAAGGCATCGTTGGGGTATCGAGGACGGTGGCGAGATCGCCTTCGTTGACCTCGGCGACGCCGCACTAGTTCTTCCTGGAGGAATGGCTCGAGCCAAGGCTGAGATCGGAA
>CALGFJ010000219.1 GCA_937881055.1 uncultured Acidimicrobiaceae bacterium
CCGGCCGTCGCCGCGCGCAACGCCGTCGAGCACGAGTGCTCGTTCGATGACGAGATGGCGCTACTGGTGGTGCACGGCGTGTTGCACCTGCTCGGCTGGGACCACGCCGAAGACGAAGAAGCGGAGCGGATGGAGGCCCGCGAGCGCGAGTTGTTGGCGCGCCATTACAAGAAGGCGTCGACGTGATCGCCACGACCTGGTCGGCGAGTGACACCTACCTCGGCATCACCGTCGCGGTGCTCTTGATCCTCTCGGGGTTCTTCGCCGTCGCCGAGACCTCGCTCGTGCGCATGAACAAATCGCGAGCGCGCTCCCTGCGCGACCAGGGTCGCCACGGCGCCAAGGCGCTGGTCGAACTCTCGGAGTCCCCGGAGAAGTTCCTCAACACGATCTTGCTGCTCGTACTGATCTGCCAACTGGTCTCGGCGACGATGGTCGGGGTGCTCGCTGGCCGGCTCTTCGGCGCGGCGGGACTCTTCATCGCCACCGTCGGCGAGGTGATGATCATCTTCGTCGTCTTCGAGGCGATACCGAAGAACTACGCGGTGCAGCACCCGGACTCGGCGGCGCTGACGGCCGCGCCGGTCGTGCGACGCATCCTGAAGTTCTGGCCGATCAAGTGGGTCTCGCGCTTCTTGCTCGCGATCGCCGACACCGTGATCGGCTGGTTCGGCCCGACCGGACGCACGTCGCGCGTGACGGAATCTGAAGTGCTCGCCATGGCCGACGTCGCGCACGAGGACCAGGCGATCGAGTCCGAGGAGCGCAACTTCATCCACTCGGTCATCGAGTTCGGCGACACGATCGTTCGCGAGGTCATGGTGCCGCGCACCGACATGGTCGACATCGCCGACTCCGCGACGGTGCGCGAGGCGCTCGATCTCTCGGTGCAGTCCGGTCGTTCGCGCCTTCCAGTTTTAGGCGACGGGATCGACGACGTCGTGGGCATCGTCAACCTTCGCCACCTGGCCGACCTCGTCGCCAACGGACACGGCGATGGGTTACTGCGCGATCACATGGGCAGGGC
>CALGFJ010000220.1 GCA_937881055.1 uncultured Acidimicrobiaceae bacterium
GGTGCGTCGCCAACGAACCATTGGACGTGAGCACCTGCGAACCGTAACTACCACTTTGCACTTGTGAGAGCGGTTGATAGTGACTCGCGGCCAGATAGAACGCCGCGCCGATGGCCACGACGACGACCACGACCGAGACCCCCGCGATGGGCCAGCGACGCCTGCCGCGTGGTGGGTCAACCTCGTCGATCAGGGGGTCGTCGTGGTCAACGAACGGATGATCCGTGGGGTGTTCGTCCATGTTCCATCCCGCTCTTTGTCGTGTGGTGGTCTGCAAATCGTAGCGAGCAAAGAAGCACGCCTACTTTCGACTCAACGCTTGGCGAGGATCGAGTTCACCCGCTGCGTGGTCGCGAGCAATTGGGGCACCAACTCTTCGCGCAGTTCCTTCAGATTCGTGCGACCGACCGGGGTCGAGATGTTGATCGCCGCCACCGTACGGCCGGACGAGTCGCGTATCGGTGCCGCCACGGCGCGAAGGCCAATCTCGAGCTCCTGGTCATTTAAGGCCCATCCCCGCTTGGCAACCTTCTCCAGTTCACTCAGGATGTCGCTCTCGCGGTGCAGCGTGAATTTCGTGAGCGCGACGAGCGGTCGTCGCCCGAGGTGTCGGCGCTGTTCGGCAACGGGCATGGCCGCCAAGAGGACTCGACCGGTCGACGTGCAGTACGCCGGTAGTCGGCTCCCGACCGAGAGTGACAGCGTCATGATGCGCGACGCCGCGACCCGGCTGACGAAGACGATGTCCGAACCGTCGAGGACCGACACCGACACCGATTCGCGCACTTTGTCACTCAGGTCTTGGACGAACGGCTCGACGATGTCGCGAAACGGCAATGACGTGAGGAACGAGTAGCCGATGTCGAGGATCCGGGGCTGGAGGAAGAATTCGCGGCCGTCGACACCGACGTAGCCCAGGGCCTCCAAGGTGAAGAGAAGGCGACGGCACGACGCCCGGCTGTAGCCCGTGCGGCGCGCGACTTCACTGAGCGACTGCCGAGGACACTCTTCGTTGAACGAGCGGATGACGTCAAGCCCACGTTGGAGTGACTGCACGAACATCCGATTGCTTTCTTCCACTGCACCTCATCCTTCTGACGGCACGCACTTCAGGCAGTGAATGTTCGCATAACGAACACGACGGGTCAATTTCGCCTCATCGTGGCATCGCGCAATCGAAACGACGCGATCAGCGTGGTGGGCACGCGCCGAGGCGATCAGATCCCGTCAAGCACTGAACGAAGCGCGTGGGCGTACGCGTCGAGCGCCTCGCGACCTCGTGTCGTGAGCGTGAGCGACGTGCGCGAGGCGACGCCGGATCCGGTCTTGTCACTCTTAACGTAGCCGGCGTCTTCCAACTTTCGAAGGTGCGTGATGAGATTGCCCGACGTGAGATCGATCATCTCCTGAAGGCGGGTGAAGGAAAGCGTGTCCCCCTCGTGCAGCGCCGCCAACGTCGCCATGATCCGTAGCCGCGCGGGCACGTGGATCAGCGGATCGAGGTCGTCGTCGGTCATCGCGTTCGACGCTGGTAGAGCTTGACCCCGGCGCACCCGAATAGGACGACGGCGCTGCCCAATCCGGAGATGAACCACGCACCCGCGGGCCCCCCGTACGCGGCGCTGGCGCACACGAGCGAGACGAGGAGCGCACTGACGAACAGAGTCCAATCCTCGCGCGACGCGGCACCCAGGGCCCCGATCAAGCCGCCGAAGACGAGCGGCACCGTCGCCGGATAGATCCCGTACACGACTGAGTGACTCACGCCGGCGTAATCGAGGGCCCCCATGACCATGAACACCGCCACCAATCCCGTCGCACCGACGGCTCCGATGATCCAGCTGTCCCTGCTGCGACGTCCACGCACGCCTCGGCTCGATCGCCGATAGACCGCGATCGCCGCGACGTCGATCACGAGGACGAGGACGTAAAACAGACCGATGGCGCCCGGTGTCGGACCTTGGTACGGGTGCTGGTGGCGCACCGACATCCAGATGATGCCGAAGCCAACCATGATGATGACGCCGCCCAGGAGACTGAGCAGCATCGAATTGACCTCGAGTTCGCGTACGGCCTTCTCCTTCGTCTGAGTCAGCAACGTGTCCGCGTCTCGCGGATCGAGTGTGCCTTCCTCGTTCGACCGAAATCCAGAGGTGTCGTGGGAATCATTCATCTCATACCCTTTCTTTACTTTGTCTCACAAAGTTACGTTACTTTGTACCACAAAGTCAAGGGCGACTTCAACGAATCTTGGTCCAGTGCCATCCGTCTCAGTTAGGCCGCGACCCGTTTGAATAGGGATTTTGTTAGAACCGGGAGGGCGTGTCGAGGAATTCACTTCCGCCCTAGGAGCCCAGCAATCCGAGCTTCTTCAAGAAGGGCCGGGCGATCGCCATCTGACCCACCGACGGCTTCAACTTCAAGAACTCCTCGAATTCGGTCTTCGCGACGCGTTGATTACCCGGCGTCGAATCGGCGACGATCGCGAAATAGAGACGCGGGGCCGACTGGCGCGGCGCCACGGCGATCGCCTTTTCCAAGTTGCGTATGCCGACTTCGACGACCGATGCCTTTTTCGCGGCACTCCCCGCCGTGAAGTCGAGCCACCCGCTTTGCGTCAGCGCCGTGACGTTCTTCGGGTCGAGACTGAGTACCTTGGCGTAGGCACTGAGGGCCGTGGCGTCTTGATTGTTCGCAACGTCTACCTCAGCTTGTGCGAGCAGTCGAGTGATCTGTTGCGCGCGCGACAGCGCGATGCCGCCGTCGCCGGAGTTCCCGGCCTGACGCGGCGACGTCGCCGAGACGAGTACGTACACAAGCACCACCGCGAAGCAGACCACCGCCACGACCAGCCACCTCGTGCGTCGCGTTCGGTGTCGGACCCGCGTCGCGTCGACGCTCACCATGAGTGCGCCAAGTTCGTTACGCGCCGTCTCGAGCGCCGCGCCCTCTCGCCGCTCGATCGCCTCGAACTGATCAGTCGAGAGTTCACCGTCGTCGCGCTCTCGCGTCGCGTCGCGCAACGACGCCTCTCGAAGTCGGATCTCGTCGCGAAGTTGTGCGGCGTCGCGTTTCATCGTCGCCTCGCGACGCGAACGATTGCGACGCCAAGCGCCACCAACGCGGCGAGCGGGACGAGCCAGAGCACAAAGCCGAGTCCGGACGTCGACGGACTGAGCAGGATCGACGTGCCGTAGGTCGCTTCCAGGGAGGTCAAGATCTTGTTATCGGACTGACCCTCTCGCACCCGACGCGCGATGTCGTTTCGCACGGCGATCGACGACGTGGCGTTGCTCTGTGCGACCGACAGGTCTTCGCACGCTGGACACTTCACGAGCGTCTCCAAGTGCGCGATACGGCTTTGCGTGGAGGCCGTACTCGGAGCCTCGAGCAGCGCGACGGCCACGACGCAGAGAAACGCGAGGCACCACAGGCGAAAGGATTTCACGACGTTCACAACGTTCATGACGACACCCTTGCCACCACGGCCGCCAACTGCTTGGCCGTCGTCGCTCCGAGCAGCGTCGCGGCGACGCGACCCTGTCGATCGATGACGAACGTCGTCGGCGGTGAGATCACACCGTAACCGAGTGCGATGGTGCCACCGGGATCGATGATTGAGGGATAGAGCGATCCGTAGTGCGCGGCGAACGCCGTCGCCGACGAGACCGTGTCGTCGAAGACGACGCCGACAACGACGACGCCTTGACTGCGCACGTGCCACGCGTACGTCGAAAGCTCCGGTGCCTCTTGGATACACGGTCCGCACCACGACGCCCAGAAGTTGACGATCACGACGTGGCCGCGTTCGTTCTTGAGAGAGAACGTGCCGCCACCCAGTTCGTGCCCCTTCAACGAAGGCGCCAGTTTGCCCAACAGCGGGCTCGGTGCAACGGTCGCGTCACTCACGGGATGGCGGGTCGCGAGGAGCGCCGAGAAGGCGACGACCAGCACCAACACCGCTACCGAGATGAACGTCACGGTCCGCTTCACGCGTCCACCTCTTCGCCGTGGCGTCGACGCACGAAAGAAAGCGCCGAGCCGAGACCGAGCAGAAGCCCACCGATCCAGAGCCACGCGAGCAGTGGCTCGACGGTCACGCCGAGGACGACCGATCCGGCCGGCAGGTCACCTTGGACCTGGGCGCCCGACGCCGCCCCGTTGCCGCCGACCGCGTCGAAGGTGACGTAGACGTCGCGCGCCAAGTTCGAATCGATCGCCGGTGTCCCGACGGGCTGTTCACTTCTGCCGTCGTAGGTCGTGATGGCCGGCAACAACGCGTGGTGATCGACGTCGACGCGCAACTGCGTCGCGGTTTCGAGCGAGTCCTTCACCGTGCGAAATCCGTGGAACGTGACGAACTGACCGGATACCACGGTGCTCTGTCCCGTCGCCAGCGTCACTTCGCTGCGCGTCGTGTACGACGTGGAGGTCACGATCGCGAGCGCCATCACGACGACACCGAGGTGTACGACCATGCCGCCGGCGCTCGGTCCGCGCAGCGCGTCGTACCAGCGCTGACCGCGGCGCTTCACGGCGACGAACGCACCACGAAGCGTCCGCAACGCCGAACCCGCGGCGGCGGTCGCCAGAAAATACGCCAGCAGCACCATCGGACGTCGCACGCCGGCGAGGATCAGCGCGAGGACGACGAAAATCGACGTCCACGCACTCACCCGAATGCGCGACCACAACACGTTCGTGTCCAACGTGCGCCAACCGACGAGCGGGGCGAGCGACATCAAGACGAGCAGCACGATGCTCATCGGCACCGCCACCGTCGCGAAGTACGGCGTGCCGACGGTGACCTGGCCCCCGTTGACGGCCTCGTAGAGCAGCGGAAACACCGTGCCCAGCAACACCACCACCGCGAAGCCGACGAAGAGCACGTTGTTGGCGATGAACAGACCCTCTTTGGAAAGCGGGTGGTCGACGCCCACGGGCGAACGCAGTCGATCGCCGCGCCACGCGAGCAGCCCGACGCCGAGCGCGACGGTGACGAAGAAGAAACCGATCAGCAACGGACCGAGGGTGCTGGAAGAGAACGCGTGGACGCTCTGCAACACGCCCGATCGCGTGAAGAACGTGCCCAACACGGTCAAGGAAAACGTGGCGATCGCGAGCGACAGGTTCCACACGCGAAACAGTCCGCGACGGTCCTGCACGATCACCGAGTGGATGTAGGCCGTCGCGGTCAGCCACGGCAACAACGCCGCGTTCTCGACCGGATCCCAGCCCCAGAAGCCGCCCCAGCCGAGCACCTGATAGCTCCACCACGCGCCCAAGACGATGCCGACGGAGAGCACGCCCCAGGCGAGAACCGTCCAACGTCGTTGCTCGAGGGGCCAGCGGTCATGGACCCGCCCGGTGATGAGCATGGCGATCGCGAAGGCGAACGGCACGGTGAAGCCGACGAAGCCCATGTAGAGCAAGGGCGGGTGAATCGCCACGAGCGGGTTGTCCTGTAACAGCGCGTTCGGACCGGCGCCTTGCAGCACCTTGGCACCGTTGTGGATGAAGGGGTCGGCCGGCCCGCACATCAGCCCGAGGAAGAACGCGCTCACGCCGAAGAGCACCACGCTGGCCCAGGACACGACCTGGTCCTCGGAACGACGCCGATAGTAACGAAGCACCACGACGATGACGGCGCATAAGAGCAGCGACCACAGCAGCAGACTTCCTTCGAGCGCCGACCACATACCGGTGATCGAATACAGCAAGGGCGTGAAGGTCGCGTTGTTCTCCGAGACGTAGGCCAGCGAGAAGTTGTGCGTGATGAGGGCGAACTGCATCACCGCGACCGCTCCCACGATTCCTACGAGCGACGCAACGGCCCAACGAATTGACCGCGACGGTCTCTTCGCGCGAAGAGAGATGCCTTGATGGACGATGCCACCGAGTGAGGCGAGAAAGGCAACGTAGAGCGCGACGCGCCCGAGCCACGTGAGGGTCATCGCACGCTGCCGTTGGGCGCCTTCACCCGCCTCGGGTGCTGTGCGATATAGGTGGACGTGTGCTTCACGAGGATCTGCGAACCGTCGAACGTGGTCGAGTGCGACGTCGTGAAGTGGCCTTCGACGACGACGGGGATGTCGGCCTGGAAGAGCTGCGGCGGCGTGCCGTGGCTGATCACGTAGACCTCGTGAGCACCGGACCCGGTCATCCAAAAGGACGCGCCCTTGGACGTTCGCGTGATCGAGTGGGGCTTGACGACCCCCTCGAGGCGAATCGTCGTCGTGCCGATCTTGGCGCGACTCGCGAAGACCTGATCGACCGTGTCGAAGTAGTTCAAGGAGTGCAGTAGCCCCTGACTGAGCAGCGCCAGTATCGCGACGACGAGCACGACCAACACGCCGATCGTGCGGCGGCGACTGGAACTCTTGGACGCGGGTGGCGATACCGGTGTGAGGTCGAGGTTCGTCTCAGTCAAGGCGTCGCCCTCGCCACCAGATCGACAGCGCGTAGAGCGCCAGCCCCCCAAAGGCAAAGGAATATCCGGCGGTGACGTAGTCCATCAGTGGACCCCTTCGGCGCGACGTCGCTCGAGCGCCACTTCGAGCGTCTCGAAGTTCGTGTGTTCGCGTTTCACTTCGAGTCGGTAGCGCGCGCGAAGCAACCACGCGTACGCGAGTGAGAAGGCGACGAAGCTGAGCAACAGCGTCCAGAGCATGCTGCCGTGGACGTTGAACTTGCGGTTGGGCCCGAGCAGCGTCGCGCCCTGGTGCAGCGTGTGCCACCACTGCACCGAGAAGTGATCGATGGGGACGTTGATCGCCGCGATGATCGCGAAGACGGCGCTTCGGCGAGCTCGAAGTTCGAAATCGTCGTTGGCGCGACGAAGCGCCAAGTAACCGAGTGCGAGGACGCCGAGGATCGCGGTCGACGTCAGGCGCGCGTCCCAGGCCCACCACACGCCCCACGCGGGACGTCCCCAGATCGAACCGGTGATGAGCGTCAGCACGATGAAGACGAGGCTCACTTCCATGGCGCAATGCGCCACGCGGTCCATGACGAGCGACCTCGTTCGACGCCACAGGTAGAGCGCGCTCGCAATCGTGGCCGTGCCGAAGGAGAGGTACAACGCCACCGTGGCGATCGCCGGATGGACGTAGAGCATGCGTGCGAGGTTGCCCTGGACCCTGTCCGGTGGCGTCACCCAGATGCCCAACCAGATGGTGAGGGCCATCGTGACGATCGTCGCCGGTCCCAGTAGTCGTTGGCTGATCTGTTTCATCACGATTCCTCGAGAACACCGTAAAGGAGAATCCCGAGTGCGAGGTATACAGCCAGGGCCACCACCGAGATGACCCACCACTGCAACAGCGCACCCCCGTGCAGCGCCGAATTGAACGACCGCTCCCCGGCGATCAGCAGCGGTGCGAAGGCCGGCAGACTCAGTACCGGCAGCAAGGTCGCGGCGGCGTTCCCGCCGCTTGTAAGGGCCCCGTAGAGCGTTCCCGCGCCCGCGATGGCGCCGAGGGTGACGACGATGCTGGGTACCGCTTCCAGGGTGCCGTGCAGGGCCGTATGAAGGACCACGACGCTGCCCGCGAGCAGCACAATTGCGCTCAGCCAGAGCTCCACCGCGAGCGCCGCGGCCTTACCCAAAAAGACCCCGGCCGGGTCGAGCCCCAGGGTCGCCACTGACGCCCGAGTTCCCGGCGTCGCCTCGACCGCCGCACTGCGATTGATCATGAGGAGGGCTACGAGGACGACGACCAAATAGAACAGGCCGGGCGCGGCCGAGGAGTGACCCGCTTGATTCGGCCCGAGGGCGAGACCACTCAGCAGGAGGGCCATCACACCAAAGGGGGCGACCTGCCAGAGCAGTACGCGACTACGAACTTCGATGCGCAGGTCCTTTCCCGCGACGAGCATCGCGACGCGGATCACGACTCGCCCACGATCCGACCACCGGCCATCACCAACGTGCGCGGGTGCAACTGCGCACTGCGAAGGGGGTCATGGGCGCTGACAACGACCGTGGCGCCGCGTTCGACGACGTCGCCCAGCAGCGCGTCGAAGAACGTGC
>CALGFJ010000221.1 GCA_937881055.1 uncultured Acidimicrobiaceae bacterium
TGGATGTCCCAATTATCACTAGCCGATCGGGACTTTCTATCCCTGCTATCGGTCTCGGCACGTATTCACTCGACGGCGATGACGGGACGGATTCCATCACCACGGCGATTCGCATCGGCTATCGATTGCTCGACTCGGCCGTCAACTACGAGAACGAGGGTGCCGTGGGGGGCGCCGTGCGACGCTCGGAAGTTCCGCGTCACGAGTTGATCGTCACTTCGAAGTTGCCCGGACGCCATCACCGCTTTGACGAAGCGCTCACCACCGTTGAGGAGAGCGTTATGCGAATGGGTCTGGACGTCATTGACATCTATTTGATCCATTGGCCCAATCCCCGTGAGAACCTCTACGTCGAAGCGTGGAGCGCACTCATCGAGGCCCGAGACCAAGGTCTGGTCCATCACATCGGTGTGAGCAATTTCCTACCGGAGCACCTTGAGCGACTTCGCAACGAGACCGGTGAGTTACCGGCACTCAACCAGATCGAACTTCATCCCTTCTTTCCCCAGGCCGACGCGTTGGCGTACCACCGCGAGAACGGCATCATCACTGAATCGTGGAGCCCGCTCGGACGTGGCAGTGATCTCCTCACGAATCCGATCATCACCAGCATCGCCGACCAACACGGAATCTCTCCCGCCCAGACGGTCCTCGCGTGGCACGTTCACCTTGGAGCGATCCCGATACCCAAATCCACGTTGATCGAACGACAACGCGAGAACCTCAACGTGTTCGACGTCTCTCTCACGTCGGACAACATTGAACTAATCGACACCTTGGCCCGTTCCGATGGTCGGCTCGCCAATCAAGATCCTGCGGTGTACCAGGAGTTCTGAGAAGCTCCGCTCGCCTGAACGGTCGTCAATGATTCTCTCGAAAGTGGCCCAGGCAGATTCGCGATTCAATTGAAGCGACAACGATTCTGGCGCGCCTCGGGGCCACGGAAATCAATCTGGACGAACCTCTCGGACACCTCCGTTGTCGACGTGGAGGCGCATCGTGGCCCCTAGGTGATCGTGCTCCTGATGAGAGATGACCACGAGAGTGCCATCTTTCTGACGTCGGCGAATCTCGTGCATCAAGAATCGGGCATCGGACGCGTCGAGTCCTTCGGTGGGTTCGTCCAGCACCATCACCGGCCGTCGTGCCACGAGTGCCCGCGCGACGCCAAGTCGCCGCCGCTCGCCACCGCTCAGTCCCGTCATCACGCCACCGATCTCCGTGTCGAGCCCGAACGGCAAAGTGGAAAGCAGCGGTCCCAAGCCCGCCGCGATCAGCGAATCCACTATTTCCTCGTCCGAGGCGGTCGGGTGAGCGAGGCGCACATTGGCCGCGAGTGTCGTGGCAAAGACGTGGGGATCATCATCGACGAAACCCACTCGAGATCGCACTTGCGATCCGGTGAGACGATGCAGCGCAACGCCCCCGAGCGTCGTTTCGCCGCGACGAGATTCGATGAACCGTGCCACGAGATGCGCCAGCGTCGTCTTGCCTGAACCACTTGGGCCGCTCACAGCGACGACCGCACCCTCTTTCCACGTCGTGTCGACCTGCTCGATAACCAGTCGATCGTCGCGCCAGACACTGACGTTCCTCAGCGTGATCTCGCTTCCGGGATCTAGCAGTTGCGTTTCCGCCGGGTCGTGGACCGGCCACGGCTTCGCCACCAGGGTGTCGAGGCGCCGGAGCGCGGCACGACCGCTTTGAATGTCCAGGAGCGACCCCGATGAAGCCCCGACGAGTTCTAATGCGCTTAAGGCCATTAACGCCGGAACCGCGAATAGCGACAGGGAGATTGAGTGGTGCACGAGGGACCCTTGGGTCTTGCCGACGATCATCACGATGGTGAAGCCGACGATAAGGACGTTCAAGGCGCTAAAGAATCCAGTTCGGCGTGTGACCCGGGCTGCGGCTCGGTCGTACGCGCACTCGCCGTCGTGCACACGTCGATAGAGCGCGCCGCTCGCGCCGAGGGCGACGTACTCGTCCCCCGACCGTGCGGCGTCATCGAGAGCGTGACGGAGGCGAACGCGCGCTTGATCAAGTTCATCTTGCGGCCGAACGCCCGCACGCGCCGCCCAGAGCGGCATGACAATTCCGACCAGGACGATGCCGACGGCGAACACGATGGCCGTGGACGGCGCAATGAATTCACCCACCGCGACCGCGCACAATCCGGCGATCAAGTTGGCGCTGACTGGTCCGGCGAAGCCCACGAGCAAGTCTTGGACCTTGTCCACGTCGCCAATGATCGTCTCGACGACGTCGGCACTGCGAGGACCAAGACCGGCCGGCACGAGGGGCTCGAGTCGGCTCGCCGTCATTGCTCGCACTCGCGCCATAATTCGAAGCGCGGCTTGATGCGTGCTGACCCGTTCACCGTATCGCCCGGCGGCCTTACCGAGGGCCAGCAACTGGACGACGCCCATCAACAACGTGAGACTCAAGAGTGCGGGGCGCTGCGCACTTCGAACGATGAGTAGCGCGGCGCTCCCCGAGAGAGCAACCGTTGACATGCTTACGAGCACGCTCGCGGCGAGTGCGACCGCAACGCTTCGACGCTCACGCGTGAGCGAATCACGGAACACCGAGCGGCGGCAAACCTCAGACATTGAAACGCTCCGGGGCGGACATCATGATCGAAACGTCTACGTCGAGTTGTCGATGAGTGGCAACGATTGTGGTGGCACCGCGACGACGGATTGCGCGCATCACTTTCGCGGCATTGAGCTCATCGAGATGCGCCGTCGGCTCGTCGAGTAGGAGGACCGTCGCGGGACGCAACAGCGTCCGTGCGACGGCCAGTCGGCGTCGCTGCCCGCCGGAGAGACCCTCCGCCCCTTCACCAAGAATCAAATCGAGGCTGACGTCAAGGTCGAGTTCATCGAGCGCGTCACGAAGTCGTTTGTCCTCGTACTCCTCTCCCATGTTCAACACGTCGCGCACCGTGGCGCCCGGCAGAATTGGATCCTGAGGGAGCCACGCACAGGTGGCGTGCCACGACGTGGGTTCGATGTTCGCGAAGCCTGTCCCGTTGACGAGTACTTCACCCTGCGTGAGGTCCTCAAGACCCGCGAGGACACGCAGCAACGTCGACTTTCCCACACCCGACGGCCCCTCGAGTCCTACCACCGTTCCTGGTTCGATCACGGCGCTGAGCGCGAGAAGTGTGTGGTGGTCGCGCCCTTCGACACCAACGCGCACGTCGTGCAGGTCCAGTCGAGGCGGGACAGTGGGAGCACTCTCACAACCGTTCAACTCGGGCGCCGACTCGAGCAAGTCCAAGATCGCACCGGCTGCTCCCACGGCGTCGGTGGAGGCGTGGAACCGAGCAGAAGCCCGACGCAGCGGAACGTACACCTCCGGAGTGATGAGCAGAACGGCGAGCGCAGTGGTGAGGTGCACGTCGCCGTCGATGAGTCGCACTCCCAGTACGACCGCCACCAACGCCGTCGCCAGGGACGAGAGAAGTTCCAGCGAGAATCCGGACAGGAAGGCAATCCGCAGAGTCTTCATCGTGCTCAGTCGGAGTTCATTGCCCACGTCGCCCAAACTCTCGGTCGCCGTCACCGAACGATTGTGCGCCTTCAGCGTTGCCATCCCTCGAACAATGTCACCGAAGTAATTGGCGAGGACTTGCTGCTTGGCCCACGAATGGTCCATTCGTTCCTTGGCTTCGAGTCCCATTAGGACCATGAAGATCGGGAGCAGTGCGAAGGTGGACGCCACGATGAGCGCGCTCCACGGATCCGTGAACATCATCCACGCGAGTAGGGCCATTGGGGCGCCGACGCTGAGTACCAGCGCCGGGAGGTACGCGGCGAGGTAGGTCTCAATGGCGTCGACGCCGCGCGTACCCAACTGCACGAACGCGTCGGGCGGGGAATGATTGCCGCGTCGCAGCATCGCGTCGAGAGTCCGAACCCGCAGTATGTGGCGTACCGGGCGCGCGAACCGCGACGTGATGGGCTCGCTCACCAGGGCCACGAGCCCCCGTGCGACCGCGAGGGTCGCGAGGATGACGAGGTCACGGCCAATCGACATCGAGGAGTCAGCAAACAGACTTCCTAGTGCACGCGCGAGGACTACGGCCTGCGCGATCGTCAGCAGGACGTTAACCATCCCGAATACCACCGCGATCGCCAACGAGCCCCTTACGAGTGGCGTGGTACGCCAGAGCCGTCGAAGTAGCGCACTCGGGCTGTCAGGGCGAGCCAAGGGGTCCTTCTATGAGCCGATTTCCGACGGCGCGGGCAACGTATCGGGTCGACTGACCCGCTTGCGAAAGATCCAGTACGTCCAGCTCTGATAGAGAAGCACGAACGGGGTGAAGATGAGCGCGACCCAACTCATCACCTTCAGGGTGTACGGCTGGGAAGCCGCTTGGGAGAGGGTCAGACTGAAGTGTGGACTCACCGAGGAGACCAGCACGCGCGGGTAGAGGTTCAAAAACAAAGTGACGAACAAGATCACGATCACGAGCGCCGTGGCGACGAAGGCCCACCCTTCGAGGTGTTCACGCATCAACCAACCCACACCGGCCAACACGATCAATCCCAAGATGGGGAGGAATGGAGGCACCAGGCCGTTGTGGTGCGTCGTGTGCGCCGACACGTAGGTCCACGTGAGAAAACCGAGCATGAGCACGGAGGCGGTCGGTGCAAGGATCAGTCCTGAGCGGCGGGCGCGCTCGCGAACGTCGCCATCGGCCTTTAGACCGAGGAATGTCGCACCGTGCAACGTGAAGAGCGAGAGCGTCGTGAGGCCACCGAGCAGCGCGTAGGGCTTCACGAGGTCGAAGAAGTTACCCGTCCACGTCGCGCCCGCCGCAATTGGTACTCCGTGGAGGAAGTCGGCGAAGGCCACGCCCCACAACAGGGCGGGCAGCGCCGAACCCCAAAAGATCGCACGATCCCACCACGTGCGCCACGACGCATCATCCTTCTTCCCTCGCATTTCAAAAGCCATGCCGCGAAAGATGAGCGCGGCCAGCACCACGAAGAGGGCGAGGTAGAAGCCGCTGAATACCGTCGCGTACCACAGGGGGAAAGCCGCGAACGTGGCACCCCCCGCGGTGAGCAACCAGACTTCGTTGCCGTCCCAGACTGGCCCGATCGTGTTGATCATCACTCGTCGGTCCGTGTCGTCCTGGCTGAAGAAGGGCAGCAAAATCCCGACTCCGAAGTCGAAACCCTCCAAGAAGAAGTAGCCGAGCCAGAGAACGGCGATAAGAACAAACCAGAGTTGCTGAAGCCCACTAGGCGACGTTGACGCTAGGACGTGTAGATGTGGCACTTGATTCTCCTAATAGACGAGTTCGAGTGGACGTTCGTCGTCGCGCGCCGACAATTCTTCTGGTGCTTTTCGGGCGACTTTGACCATCAGGCCGATTTCCAGGACCGCGAGAAAGGTGTAAATCGCCGTGAAGCCAATGAGACTCGTGGCGACGTATCCAACCGAGACGTTCGACACAGCTTGACTTGTCTTGAGGAGTCCGTACACGACCCAGGGCTGGCGACCCTCTTCGGTAAATATCCAACCGAGGCTGTTCGCGAGGAAGGGCGCCAGCAACATCAGGCTGGCGAATCGGAGGAACCACGCAGACGTATCAAGACGCCTCTTACGCACCAGCCACAGACCGAAACCTCCGAGAGCAATCATCAGGAGGCCCAGCCCTACCATCAAGCGGAACGACCAGTAGGTGATCCAAAGAATCGGCACGTAGTTGCCTGGGCCGAACTTCTTGACGTCGGCAGCTTGAAGTTGCTTGATCCCCTTGACCTGTCCATTCCACGAGTTGTCCGCAATGAGACTGAGCAGGTGTGGGACACGAATCTGAAAGATCGGATTGCCGGTGAGGTCGCCAATCGTTAGCAGCGAAAAACTCGCACCGTCGGAGGTGTTATAGAGAGCTTCGGCCGCGGCCATTTTCATCGGCTGTTGGACGTCCATCTGACGAGCTTGGGTGTCACCCATGAAACAGGTACCCAGCGCAGAAAGCAACGTCACGACGATGGCAATCCTCGCAACCTTGGTGAAAGTCGTCTTCTGCTGATCTCGTCGAATGTGCCAGGCGGCAATGGCGAGCATGAACACTGCACCGGTGAGGAGTGCGGCGAAGAGGACGTGAAAGTAAGCGCCGAAGAATGTCGAGTTGGTGATGACGGCCCAGAAGTTGGTCATCACGGCCTGTCCGGTGGCCCTATCGATCTTGAAGCCAACCGGATGCTGCATCCACGCGTTGGCCGCCAGAATGAAAACAGCTGAGAGCATGGTGCCCAAACTGGCGAGCCAGATTGACGCGAGGTGCACGCGCTTACTCACCCGTCCCCGTCCAAAGATCCAGATGCCCAGGAACGTTGATTCCATAAAGAAAGCCAGTAGACCTTCGATCGCCAAGGGCGCACCAAAGATGTTGCCGACGAAGACGGAGTAGCTGGACCAGTCCATCCCAAACTGGAACTCTTGGACTATCCCCGTTACGACGCCAATGGCGAAGTTGATGAGGAATAACTTTCCAAAGAATCGGGCCATTCGGTCGTAGTGCTCGTCCTTCGTCCGATAGGCGGCCGTCTGCAGACAAGCCACCAGGAAACCGAGTCCAATCGTGAGGGGCACGAACAAGAAGTGGAATACCGTCGTCACGCCAAACTGCCAACGCGCCAACGTCAAAGTCGTAATACCTCCGAGAAGTGCCATGGCCAAAAATTACAAAATGGTGATCGCGTCGATTCGCGATTCAGTAGGGCCTTTCGTCCTTTCGAATCTCCCCACGTCGCGGCCGCTGCACTCGCCTAAATGTGCACAATCCATTCGACGCCAACTTGTTGAGGTGGGCTCAACCGACATCGGGCGATCCCTTGTTCTCTTTGTCGATCTCACAAGAGCCGAGTGATGGGGACGCCGATCGAGATCGCAATTCTTCGCTTTGGTCTAGACACGTGACGTACCGATTCTCGAATCGAAGAATGTTGCGATGAGGGCGATCGTCGCCGACCAAGCCTGTCACGACGCAGCGCATGACAACGATTCGTTGTCATGCGCTGTCGCAGTGTTAGTGGATGAGAACCTTCAGGGCGTCGTGCTGGGCCGCGTTCCCGAAGACGTCATACGCCTGGAGGATCTGGTCGA
>CALGFJ010000222.1 GCA_937881055.1 uncultured Acidimicrobiaceae bacterium
TCTGTTCACGGCGTACATGACAATTGCCGCAATGAAGGTGAATGTGGCGGTCCTGTTGGTGTTCGTCGCTCTGACCTTGGCCTTCTTGTTCCTCACCATCGGAGCGTGGGGAGGTGGTCACACCGACATGACCAAGATCGGTGGATGGCTGGGCATCGTCACGGCTCTACTGGCCTGGTACGCATCGGCTGCGGGCGTGATCAACGAAACTCACGGGAAGGTTGTGCTACCGGTCGGTCCTTTGAGCTAACCTCAGTACCACTGGTGGCTTGCCACCGGACCCAACCGCCAACAGCGCCCCAGCCACCAGGCTCGGGCGCTGTTGGCATACTGGGTCGATAGAGCACTACTCGAGACAGCAGTCGCATTCACCACCGCATATTTCATTCGTTCAACGAACGTTTACGAAAATCACATTATGAGAAGCACAAGACAGACACCCATGGTTCGTAACTGTCAAACGGCGATCTCTTCTCGTGGCGGCGACGCGCTCGCTTCGTTATAGAGCTCGCCGCGTTCGAAGCACCCGGGCATGATGCCGACCCACCGTTCGCGAGTTGTCGCACGGCCTTGCCGACGTACTACTGTCGGATTTCATTCGAATGGTCAAAGCAATCTGCTCGTGATAGAACAACCTAAGTGCAGAATACGTGGTCGTAGTTCAAATAGTTTGGCCAAGCCTCATTGAGGCTTGGTTGCAATAGTAACGGTTTGAGTGTTCGGGCATTTTGCCCAGAGAGCGGGGGAATTATGCCAAAAAAGAATGATGCAGGAGCCGAAGCGGTCGAGTCGGAGCGTGCTTCAGAATCTCAGATCGCGGTGCACTGGCGCGAGGAGGACTATTTCTTTCCATCGGCGAAGTTCATCGGGCAGGCCAATGTCTCGGACCCGAGCATTCTCGAGCGTTTCAGTGAGAGCAAATTTCCCGAATGCTTCAAGGAGTACGCCGACCTCCTGTCCTGGGATGAATATTGGCACACGACACTCGATACCAGCAACGCGCCATTTTGGAAGTGGTTTGTCGGCGGTCGCCTCAACGCCTCGTACAACTGTGTCGATCGTCACCTCGCGACCGACCGCAATAAGGCGGCGATTATCTTCGTTCCCGAGCCCGAGGACGCCGATACCGAGGTGATTACCTACCAGGAGCTCTACGTGCGGGTCAACGAGTTCGCCGCGCTGCTTCGAGACTTCTGCGGCCTCCAGACCGGTGACGTGGCGACGTTCCACATGCCCATGGTGCCCGACCTACCCGTGGCGATGCTGGCTTGTGCTCGTCTCGGCGTCGTTCATTCCCAAGTATTCGGTGGTTTCTCCGGTGCCGCGTGCGGAGGTCGCATCGCCGACTCGAAGAGCAAGATTCTCGTCACCATCGACGGCTACTACCGCAACGGAGAGCTGCAAGATCACAAGGTCAAGGCCGACGAGGCGATTGCGAGGGCCCTCGAAGAGGGCGTCGTGGTTGACAAGGTCCTGGTATTTCGCAGGAATCCCGGCGAGTACGCTTCGAAGAGCCCGATGGTCCCCGGACGAGACTTCTTCGTCGACGAGATCTTGCCCGATTACAAGAGGAAGTTGGTTGATCCCGTATCAATGCCCGCCGAGGCGCCGCTCTTTATCATGTACTCGAGTGGCACGACGGGCAAGCCCAAGGGCTGTCAGCACAGCACGGGCGGCTACCTCGCCTACGTGGCCGGTACGTCGAAGTACTACCAGGACATCCACCCCGAGGACACGTACTGGTGCGCCGCGGACATCGGCTGGATCACCGGTCACTCCTACATTGTCTACGGGCCGTTGGCACTCGGCACGACGACGGTCATGTACGAGGGCGTGCCCACGTATCCCGACGCCGGTCGCTGTTGGAGGATTGCCGAACGTCTGGGAGTGACTACTTTTCACACTGCACCCACGACTATCCGTACCTTGCGCAAGGTCGGTCCGGATGAGCCAGCAAAGTACAACTATCACTTCAAGCACATGACGACCGTGGGTGAGCCGATTGAACCAGAGGTTTGGCGCTGGTACTACGACGTTGTCGGCAAGGGCGAGGCCGTGATCGTCGACACCTGGTGGCAAACTGAAAATGGTGGTTTTCTCGGTACCGGGATACCCGCGCTCAACCCGATGAAGCCCGGAAGTTGTGGACCAGCGGCCCTGGGTATTTTTCCCGAGATCCTCGACGAGGATGGCGAGGTAGTAACGGCCGGTAGTGGCATCGCGGGCAATATCTGCATTCGCAATCCGTGGCCGGGCATCTTCCAAACCATTTGGGGAGACCCCGACCGGTTCGTCAAGACGTATTACGAGAAGTACAACCATAAGAAAGGCAGCACGGACTGGCGCGACTGGCCGTACTTCGCCAACGACGGAGCCATGCAAGCCGAAGATGGGTACTACCGGATCCTTGGAAGGGTCGATGACGTGATCAATGTGTCCGGACACCGTCTGGGTACCAAGGAGTTGGAGTCGGCGGCCCTTATGGTCGACGAAGTTGCCGAAGCCGCCGCCGTGCCAGTGGTGGACGACGTGCGCGGTCACGCCGTCGAGATGTATATCTCCGTGAAACCAGGAGTGGAGCCAAGTCAAGAAGTGGCGGACAAGGTGTCGCGCATGATCGAAACTGAGATTGGCAAGGTAGCCCGGCCGAAGAACGTTTGGATCGTGACTGACATGCCCAAGACCCGTTCGGGCAAGATAATGCGCCGAGTCATTGCGTCGATTTCGAACTTTACCGACGTCGGCGACATCACCACGTTGGCCAACCCCGACGTCGTCGAGGACGTCCTCCACCATGTCCAGAGCGAGAAGTTGGCGCGCGGTGAATTGCCGAGAGAACTAAGCCCTGCGGAACTTCAGACGATAAAGAACTTCGGTTCATCCGAATAGATAGCGTCGCTCTCCGACTCTTGGCGGTCGTCGCCAAGAGTCGGAGATGCCCGCGCGGCACTGACGTCGTCCCCTGACAAGTACTTCGCCTGTGACGATACCCAGCGGGACTACAACGGCGACATCTGGCTCCTCGGAAGCATCGACGACGTCATGAACATCTCTGGTCGTCGACTGTCCACGACGGAATTCGAACACGCGTTGGCAAGACACCCGTTGGTCACCGTGGTGTCGTCGTCGGTGCCTCAGACGACACCACGGGCCGATGCGGCATCTCTTCACGTGCCCTGGCGCCACGGCACCGCAGGTTCTGACACCTCGTCACCGGCAGTGAAAGTTTCGTGGTGCTGGTGACAAGTACTTGGTGAGAGGCGTTGTAACACCGATTCATCATGAAACGTGCTGTCAGCGCCCGGCAGAGGAG
>CALGFJ010000223.1 GCA_937881055.1 uncultured Acidimicrobiaceae bacterium
TCAACCCCGATCGCATCGAGGGCCAAAAGACCGGCGCCTTCGAGATCGTCGACGTCCTCGGGAAGGCACCCGACGTCCTGTCCATCCCCGTCGGCAACGCCGGCAACATAACTGCCTACTGGCGCGGTTTCACGCAGTACCACTTCGCCGAGCGCTGCAAGGTATTGCCCAAGATGTGGGGATTCCAGGCGGCCGGTGCGGCACCGATTGTCCTCGGTCATCCGGTCACGAACCCCGAGACGATCGCCACCGCGATTCGCATCGGCAATCCCGCGAGCTGGGTCCCCGCACTCGAGGTCATTCACGAGTCGCTCGGTGACATTCGCTCGGTCACCGACGACGAGATCCTCGACGCGTACCACTACGTCGCTCGCTACGAGTCGATCTTCTGCGAGCCGGCGTCGGCCGCGTCGATTGCCGGCATCATCAAGTACGGCGTCCCCAAAGGTTCGACGGTCGTGTGCGTCCTCACCGGAAACGGGTTGAAGGATCCCGACACCGCGGTTGAGACGAGTGTGACGCCGGACGTCGTGGACGCGACACTGAAAGCGCTGCTCGCGAAGCTCGCCTAAGAGATCGACGTCATCGTGTGGCATCGTCGACGAGTTCTCGGCGCAGCTGCCTATTCGCCGCGCAGTACCTGGGCCGTCGACGTCCTCGCCGCGCTGCGTCCCGGTAACGCGGCGACGACGTTCGCCAGCGCCATCGCACTGAGTGCCACGACGATGAGGGACACGACGGGCACGGTCGGTCGCGGCACGGCGTAGATGTGGTTCGCGAAGAGCGTCCACAACCAACGACCGATCACGATGCCGAGGGGGATGCCGAAGACGGCGCCCACCGCGCCCGCCATTGACGCCTGCCACGCGACCGCCGAGGTCAGTTGTCGGCCGGTGAACCCGAGGGTGCGCAGTAGTGCGAGGTCACGGCGCCGGCGGTGCACGGAGGCGATCAAGGTGAGGCCGAGAGCCACGACGGCGCCGAGCGCCAGGGCGAGGGCGAGCAAGTCAGGAATGACACCGATCGCTCGATAGTTTTCGATCTCCGCTGGGTACCGAACCGAGATGACGGAGACGCTGCTCCCACCACCATTGGGCGTGGCAAGCAATTCCTTTTGCCCGATTCGGGCGATCCTTCGCAGCGACGCCACGGCCAACGATGTTGGCGCACCGCTCTTGAATCGCACGAAGATGGACGTGTAGCCGTCGAGGGTTGTGTTCTTCTTATGAATGAACTTCATGAAGGCTGGCGGTTCAATACTGAAGGGGATCATCGCGCCGACACCCATGGAGGTGTGAAGCGTCAGCGCGCCACCGAGGGCCGGCAATGTCGCCGTGCCCACAATCTTCATGGGCGTCGGCGGTACGTAGACGGGATAGTCCTTCTTCGTGCCGTAAGTGGCCATCACTGTTTGGCCGAGATGTTTGTGGAGCTCTAACAGCGTTTCTGCGCCGAGCACGATCTGGTCGGGACCGGTTATTTCGTGGCCGGAGAGGATCGGGGACGTCACCTTGGCGTCGTAGGTCGTCAAGATGATCGGCACGGTGACACCGTCAATCTGCGCGTTGGCGTAGTTGTCACCGGACCACGCCGCCACGTACGGATCAGTCTTGAGCAGTCGCGCGGCTTGCGGCGGAATCCCGCTGCCGTTGGATCCCAATGCGTAGTTCCAGTTCCATCCGTAGAGCGACGGATGCGAAACGAGCGTGCCGAGGCTGTTGCCGAAGGTGAGCGTCGTGACCACGATCATGACCGCCAGCATCGCGCCCACCAGGGCCGAACGGACGGGGGCGGCGTCGCGGTCAACCGGCGCTTCGAGCGCGAAGCGTATTCCCACGACCGCCGTCACGGGTAGGCCGATGTCCGAAGCCAGACGACCGGCGTGCGCACCGAGCGGCGCGGACAATCTTCGAGCGCGGCTGGCCATCCGCCGTGATCGTCGAAACATGAGTCCGAACGTGACCCCACTGAGCAGGAGGAGCAGGAGGAGAGCGCCGTAGCCGAGTACCGGCCAATCGAAGACGAAACCACCGTCGGGATAGACGGCGCGCACCGGTCCGATCGGTGACAACGGCGAAAGTCCGATGGCGACGACAACCGCGAGCCCCGCTCCGACGACGATCGCCGCGAGCGGTCCGAGCGCACCGGCGGCTATTGACGTTGAGGGACTGCCACCCAATGCGCGAAGGACACTGAAGTCATCACCTTCTCGTTGGAGACCGCGGGCGATCAGACCGCCCGCGATGATCAACGCGGCCAGACCGGCGATGAGTCCGAAGACGACTAAGGATATTGACTCGGGTTCGAGCGACCGATTCACTTCGGCGGCGACGGCGGAATTGATATGAAAGTCGTACGTCGTGCCCGGCGGAAGGGCGGCGATGATCTCTCGTTCGACCGCCGAAATGTCGCGAACGCCGTGGTCCAGTTGCATGGAGTACTGGTTGTAGTGACGCCCACTATTCACGATCTGTCTCGTGAGCGCGGGAGTGAAAATTATCAACTCGGGCGTACGGTCGACTTGGTCGAGCAACACGTCAGAATTGGGAATCACGGTCCCGACGAGGTGCATCGTCAGATTCAGAGTCGGCTTGATGTATTTGGTACCGAAATCGGCCCGCGCCGTTTGGGCGTCGGTGAAGAAATACAACCTCACGGATTCGCCCACGTGCCAGCCCATGGCCCGCGCCGCCAACGCGTCAGCCACGAATTCATTCACGCGATTCGGATCCGACATGCGACCGGCGACCAGGGCCACCCGGTCTTCACTGAAGTACTCATCAAGGAGACTCCCCGAACTGATCACCGTGCCGCTGTCCAACGCCTTGGGGAAGGCGGGCAGGCCGTGCTGTCCTGCGGGAAAGGCGTTGACGGAATACGACGACACGGCCACGTGTCGCACGAACGGAAGTCGGGCCAGATCCGACGAGATGTTGGGGGCGTACACCGTGAGCGTGAGGTCCGACGGGTTCGTACTCGCCAAGAAGGTGTTGTACGACGACTGCGTACGACGCGCCGCGGTCACGGAACCAAGTGCGAGCCCACCGATCGCGCCCACGAGCAGGATGATCGTCACGTAGTTCACCCAGCGACGGCCGAAGTTCGTTCGGAACCAGTACCACCCGACGCGCGTCGCATTGGAATTCACGGGCGCCGCGAGTCCTTTGCGAGTTCGGTCATCTGCTGGCGGCCCCCACTATCAATTTTTCAAGTCCAATCGCTAACAATTCTCCTCATTTTTAGAGTGCGATGCAGGGGGTCAGCCTTCGAAATTGAGTAGTGCCAGCACGAAAGATTTCTCCGAAGCGCTTCGTCTCTTCCCACGTCCTGCGTACGTGTTCGCGAGACGAGTTTTCTGGGTTTGGATCAAATGTTGGAATTCTCCCCAGACTCCGCTACACTGAAGAAGTCGTCCGCGCCCGGCCTTTCCCCGGTGTGAGGAACTCTTCCAAGACGACGTTTCCCGATTTTTCTTCTTCGCTCATTCAATTTTGTCGAGCGGAGCGAAAGGAACCACCATGGCTGTAAGGCCTTCCCCAGACCGGTCCGATCTTGAGTCCAAGACTCGTGAGGACCTCCAAACCATCGCCAAGGTAAAGGGCGTCGACGTGTCGGCGCGCGCTTCCAAGGCCTCACTGATCGAAGCGATTATGGGCGATCCCGTCGCGAGCGACTCCTCTGATTCCGTTTCTCGAGCCGTTCGATCGCGCCGTACGGTCGCGACGCCCACCGACGACTTCGATGACCTGCTCGGCGAATTCGTCGCCGACACGTCAACTGATCACGCGCCACTCGCGAGCGACGTCGAGCCCACGACGACCGAGTCAGCGCCCTCGATGCCGAGCACGAACGGCTCCGAGCGCCCAGCGCAGAATCCGCGCCAGAACGCCCAACCTCGCCAGGAGCGCCAGCCGCGCGACTTCGGCAACGACACGGCCGGACGCAACCGTCGCAACCGTCGCAACCGCAACGGACGCGAGCGCTTCGGTGGTGACTCGATGCCCAACGCCGACCAGCCCTACGCGGGCGATCTCATCGAGATCGAGGGACTCCTCGACCTGCGTGACGACGGCTACGGCTTCTTGCGCACCAAGAGCTACCACCCGTCGCCCAATGATGTCTACGTCTCGATCAACCAAGTTCGCCGCTATCACCTGCGCAAGGGCGACACGATCGTCGGGGGATTCCGACCGGCCGCCTCGAACGAGAAGTACCCGGCGCTGTTGCGCGTCGACAGCGTGGCCGGCATGGACCCCGAGGTCGCGCGACTTCGACCGCGCTTCGAGGACCTCACGCCGCTCTTCCCCGATGAGAAATTGAACCTCGAGCTGAACGAGGGCAAGACCGACCTCACGCCGCGCATCGTTGACCTGCTCTCGCCAATCGGCAAGGGCCAGCGCGGCCTGATCGTCTCGCCGCCCAAGGCCGGCAAGACCACGATCATGAAGCAGATCGCGCAGTCCATCGAATCGAACAACCCCGAAGTGCACTTGATGGTGCTCTTGGTCGACGAGCGGCCCGAAGAGGTCACCGACATCCGTCGCACCGTGAAGGGTGAGGTGATCGCCTCGACGTTCGACCGTCCGGCCGAAGAGCACACCCACGTGGCCGAACTCTGCATCGAGCGTGCGAAGCGCCTCGTCGAGCAGGGTCGCGACGTCGTGATCATCCTGGACGGCATCACCCGACTCGCCCGCGCCTACAACCTCGCCGCCCCGGCGACCGGGCGCATCATGTCCGGTGGTGTCGACTCCGGCGCGCTCTATCCGCCGAAGAAGTTCTTCGGTGCGGCGCGCAACATCGAAGAGGGCGGGTCGCTCACGATCATCGCCTCGGCGCTGGTTGAGACCGGCTCGAAGATGGATGAAGTCATCTTCGAAGAGTTCAAGGGCACGGGCAACATGGAGCTACGACTCGACCGCCGTTTGGCCGAGCGCCGCATCTACCCAGCGATCGACGTCAACGCTTCCTCGACGCGCCACGAAGAGCTGCTCTTCAGCCGCGAGGCGCTGCCCCAGGTCTGGAAGTTGCGCCGCGTGCTCAACGGTTTGGCCTCCGAAGGTCGCGAAGCGGCCGGTCTGGAACTCTTGATCGACAAGTTGAAGTCCACGAAGTCCAACGACGAGTTCCTCGCCGAGATCGCGCGCGGCCCCGCTTCAACAAGCTGATTTTCCGCTAAACTTGTCATTCGCAACGAGGAGCACCTATGAAGCCTGATATTCACCCCAACTACGGCGAAGCGACCGTCAAATGCTCGTGCGGTAACACTTTCACGACCCAGTCCACGAAGTCAGCGATGACCGTCGAACTGTGCAACGAATGCCACCCGTTCTTCACCGGCAAGCAGAAGCTCGTCGACACCGGAGGTCGCGTCGAGCGCTTCCAGCGTCGCTACGCGCAAAAGACCAAGACGCGCGCTCCCCGGGCTTAGGTCCTCGAGCGCTCACCCGCCGTGCGCTCCGTAGACGAGACCCTGAACGTCCTTCAGGACGAGTTGCGCGTGGTCGAATCACAACTTTCCGAACCGGACGTCGCGAGTGACCTCACGCGCCTGCGGGACCTCTCTCGCCGCCACAAAGAGTTGGCTGAGATCAATACCGCCTGGAACGAACTTCGCGCGGCCCAGTCCGACTTCGCGACCGCCAAGGAGATGTTCAACGAGACGAGCGGCGATGACCGCGAGCTCTGGCGCGAGGAGATGAACAGCGCCGAGGAGAGGATCCCCGAACTCGAGCTGAACCTCGAGACGCTGTTGTTGCCGCACGATCCCAACGAGGGTCGCAACGTGATCCTCGAGATCCGTGGCGCCGAAGGGGGAGAAGAGGCCAACCTCTTCGCGTCGGACCTGGCCCAGATGTACCGGCGCTACGCCGCGATTCGCGGCTGGAAGCTCGACGTCATCGAAGAGCGCGAGTCCGAACAAGGCGGCCTCGATGAGGCCATCTATCTCGTCAAGGGTGAGGACGCGTGGTTCCGCCTGCAGCACGAGGCCGGCGTCCACCGCGTCCAGCGCGTGCCCGTGACCGAAGCGAAGGGCCGCGTCCACACGTCGTCGGCGACGGTATCGGTGTTGCCCGAGGCCGAAGAGGTCGACGTCGACATCAACCAGGGTGACCTCAAGATCGACGTGTACCGATCGTCGGGTCCCGGCGGACAGAGCGTCAACACGACGGACTCGGCGGTGCGCATCACGCACCTGCCGACCGGCATCGTCGTGTCGATGCAGGACGAGAAGAGTCAGATCCAAAATCGCGCCAAGGCGTTGATCGTGTTGCGCGCGCGCCTGTTGAAGGCGGCCCAGGACACCCAAGCGAGCGAACAGGGCGACCTGAAGCGTTCCCAGTTGGGCAGTGGCGGACGAAGCGAGAAGATTCGCACGTACAACTTCAAGGAGAATCGGGTGACGGATCACCGGATAAACTTGACGACCTATACGCTCGATCACGTGCTGGCCGGATACCTCGATCCCTACGTCGACGCCCTGCTGGCCGAGAAACGTGCGCGACAATTGGCAGAGAGCGATGGACGCTAATTCGTATCTGGTGACCGAACTGATCGACGCCGGTCTTAACCGTCGAGAGGCCCGTTGGTTGGTCGAAGAGTTCTCGCCCCCGAATCACGAGTCGATCGCCTCGATGCGCGCCGCCGCCCAGCGACGACTTAACGGCGAACCGATTCAGTACGTGCTCGGCCATTGGCCGTTCCGTTCGCTCGATCTCGACCTGGACGCGCGCGTTCTCATCCCCCGACCCGAGACCGAAGAGCTCGTCGGCCTCGCCTTCGATGAACTCATGAAACGAAACGTGCGAAAGCCCCTGATCGTGGACCTCGGT
>CALGFJ010000224.1 GCA_937881055.1 uncultured Acidimicrobiaceae bacterium
CCGCCCCCTTCCCCCGGTTCTCGGGCTGTTGGACGAACACGACATGGGGTAGATGGCCGTAGACCGCGTGCGCGACCTGCATCGTGTCATCACGCGAGCCGTCGTCCACGACGATGACCTCGAGCTGCTCCGGACCCATTTCGTCAAGGACCGGTCGGAGTCGGTCGAAGCCGGCGGCGAGTCGCAGTGATTCGTTATAGGCCGGTATGACTAATGAGGTTGTGATCGTCACGGTGCTCTATCTCGATGCGACCTTCGTTCGGAAAGGAATCGGTGGCGCGCAATAAACCGTAGTACGACCGAGATCGCGAGTCTGACCAATCGCTTCGACGTGGTTCGTGGACATTTTCGATTCATCATTCGGGCTGCGAGGTATTTGTGCGATTGACTCGTGCGGCGATGTCTCATTGGAAACGAACAGCGCTCCGGAGGTAGTTTTCTTGAGTGGGAGTCTTGGTATTGGGCATGCATCGGTCGGGCACATCCGCGTTGGCGGGTGCCCTTCAATCGATGGGATACGAGGTTGGACCCGACGACGACGTGATGCCCGCCGACGTCGGAAATCCCGAGGGCTACTTCGAACTCCTGAGCGTCGTTCGGGCGAATGACGAACTGCTCGCTCATTTTGGGGGACGTTGGGACAGCCCGCCGGAGTTTCTCCCGGACTGGACGAATGACGAGGTCGCCGGCGAATTCGTGGACGCCACGCGCGCCATGATCGATGCACTCTTCGAGAGCGATCACTACGTGCTGAAGGATCCGCGGATTTCGCTCCTACTTCCGTTGTGGCGACAAATCACCAACGACCGTGGATGCGCCGTGGCCATTGTGCGCGATCCGCTCGAAGTGGCCGCCTCACTTACGCGACGCAACGGGATTCCCACTCTTACGGGTCTCGCCTTGTGGGCGGCGTACAACCGGGCGATGCTCCGCGATCTCGAAGGCGCAAGGGTTCACGTCTGCAGCTACAGCGATCTCATCGAGAATCCCGTTGAAGTCCTGACCGCCATCTCAGAAAGTCTCCGTGGGTGGGGCGAGATCGTTGACGACCGGGACCTTTCCAATGCGGTCTCGTTGATTCGTCCGGAACTTCGACGCAACACCATCGTCAACGCCGAAATGCAAACCGTGGCGTCACACCTCGGGGTCACCGAACTGATGAAGCTGATGCTCGACCTGCGTGGTCGCCACGACGTCTTCAACCTGGGAACTGCGCTGGAGCCGGGGTGGTGGGAAGGGCCGCTCCTGGAAGAGCGTCACGTACTGCTTCAGTGGGCTCTCACTGCCATCGCCGAGTTGGAGTCGCACAATTCGAAACTGCTCACGGAGAACGCAATCCTGTGGGAGAGAAGCGAATCCGCGACGCGCGAGGCCGATCGCTTGCGCGGTCGCATCGACGGCGTGCGTCGACTCGTCCCCGGACCGCTCTATACGCTCGTCACCAAATTGGCCCGTCGATCCTGAGCTCATCGACTCTGGCCCGCAGCGACGTCGAGTGGTTTTTCCATGACGCATTCAACGGTCTGGGTTGAAGCGGTACACAACGAGGAGTGAGTGAACCCAGTGCAACCTGAACATCCCAAATCGACGAGATACGCTGCGCCCGATGTCCGGAAAGCCAATCGATGACGGACTCGACCGAATCGACCTTCGTCGTCTGGTTCACCGGAATATCCGGGGCTGGTAAGTCGACGATCGCCCGTATTGTTGAAGAACGTCTTCGCCAGAAGGGACTTCCGGTCCACAACCTCGACGGGGACGACATTCGTCACGGTTTGAACCGCGATCTGGGATTCAGCGACGCCGACCGCGCGGAGAACATCCGTCGAGTCGGCGAACTCGCACGCCTCTTCAATTACGCCGGGATGATTGTGCTCGTCGCGGCCATCTCTCCCTTTCGGGTGGGACGTGACGACGCGCGCGCGCTCGTCGAGCCGGGCCGTTTCGTCGAGGTCCACGTGGACACGCCCATCGAGATCGCCGAACAGCGCGACGTGAAGGGTCTGTACCAGAAGGCGCGTTCGGGACAGCTCCTGAATTTCACTGGTATCGACTCGCCCTACGAATCGCCAGTACATCCCGAAATACGGATCGACTCCTCATTCGTCACGGCTGAAGACGCCGCCGATGAAGTGCTGCGTGTGCTCGAGGCGATGGGTCTCGTGTAGTTCGAACGACTACTGGTTCGTCGACGGGCCGGAGGTCATCGGGCCGTCATTCCGTGGCGTCAAATATGGCTGCGCATCGGGTGACGTCGGCGTGATGACCGGCGCCGCGGGGACGCCGCTCGCCATGCAGCGGATCAGGTCCATCTGACATTGATCGCGATGTTGCACTGCGGTGTTCATACCGTCAACCGCCTTGGCGACGAGGGACGCGTGCGCCGGTTCATCGACCGAGGCGCCGTCAACGAGCATTCGTTCTCTTTCGACTGCCTCCAGGTGGGCCCGCGCAGTTTCCCAATAGCGCACGGCGCGCTCGGCCAACTCGAGCGCATCTCGCTGGTCGGCGCACTGGCTCGGACGACGCTTGCGACGCGCCCGGGTGAAGAGAAAGATGCCGATGCCGCCGAGTACGAGCACACCAACACCGAGGGCGAGAAGAACTCCTTCGCTGCCGGGAGACGCGGTGGTCGCGACGAGTGTCTGTCGACTCGCCGCGCCGGCGTTCGAGGACTGCAGCGTGTCGACGGTGAGTACGACGCCCACGGCCACGATCGTCGAAAGACGATGCGTGCGGCGAATCCTGATTTTCCCTCGTGCGCCCATCAATGCTCCTCCGAGCAGGAAACGTTGACCGATGGCAAGAACGATACATCGTGTCGCACGCTCATCACCTGAGGCGCCGGGTATTGCCGCCCAGGACAGTCGTCGCAGCGTCAGCGCTCGTAGTGCACGACACCATCGACGCGTCGCGGGATCGAGAGGGGATTGCCCTCTTGCAGGGCCGGTGGCAGCAGGTCGTCGGGTACGGACTGAAAGGTGACAGGGCGCAACCATCGTTCAACGGCGGCGGCCCCGACCGACGTGCTGGCGCTCGACGTCGTCGAGGGCCACGGACCACCGTGTTGCATCGACCAGCTCACGCCAACGCCCGTCGGGAAGCCGTTGACGATGACGCGACCGCTTCGCCGAGCACCGAGTTCCAAGAGCCAGCGGCCGTCTCGGTCGTTGTCGACGCCAAAGATACTGAAGGTGAGCGCGGGCTCGCTCGCGAGCAGCGCGTCGCGCAGTTCATCCTTCGAGTGGTATCGGACGATCAGCGCGCTCGGGCCGAAGCACTCTTCGCGCAGCGCGTAGGCGTCACGACCGACGAAGCGCGCGGCGTCCACTTCGTACAACTGCGCGGACGCGTGAGCGTCGCTTCCCGGGTCGTGCTGCACCAATGGCCGCACGTCACTGATGGCGGCGATGGCCTCGGTCCCGCGTCGAAAATGATCGGCGATCGACGAGGTGAGCATGGTGAAAGGGCCGAGCGCAGAAAGGGACTCCACGGTCGCGGCGACGAGGGCGTCACCGTCTTCGCCGCCCGGCACGAACACGAGGCCCGGCTTCGTGCAGAACTGTCCCACCCCCAGTGTCATCGACCCGGCGAGTGAGGACCCGATCTCCGCAGCGCGCTCGGCCGCGGCGCTCTCGGTCACGACCAATGGATTCGCTGATCCGAGTTCACCAAAGAAGGGGATTGGCACGGAACGATCGTTCGCTCGTTCCCAGAGGGCCAGTCCGGCACCGACCGAACCGGTGAAGCCGATGGCACTGGTCTGTGGTGCGTCGACCAGTGCGGTACCGGCCTCGAGGCCGAAGATGAGATTCACCGTTCCCTTCGGCGCCTCACATCGTCGCGCGGCGCGTTCGAGCGCTTCAAACGTGGCGGCGCTCGTTGCCGGGTGCGCCGGGTGCGCCTTTATGACGACGGGACAACCGGCGGCGAGGGCGGACGCGGTGTCGCCGCCGGGGACCGAGAAGGCGAAGGGGAAATTCGAACTCCCGAAGACGCCCACCACGCCGATCGGAGAACGCATTCGTCGAAGGTCCGGCAGCGGTCCCATTGGCGAGTCGGTGGCGTGGTCAATGGTCGCGTCAAGAAATGTTCCGTCGCTCACGACATCGGCGAAGAATCGAAGCTGGAACGCGGTTCGACGCAGCTCACCTTCCAGGCGCGTCGTCGGCAACGCAGTCTCTGAGATCGCGAGTTCGACCAGATTCGCCGCGTCACTCTCGAGTTCCTCGGCGATCGTTCGAAGAAGTCCGGCGCGCCAGTTCAGTGACCGGCTGGCGTAGTCGTCCAGTGCGGCCGCGGCCATTTCGGTCGCCGCCACAACCTCGGCGTCGCCATCTTCTTCGAAGCCCAGCGAACGATGTTCGCCCGTTTCTGGGTTGGTGCTTATGACGTCAGCCACATCTCACTCCGTTCTGGGAAGGCGAATCGGTGCACCGCGGTGCTCGGGCGCGATCGTCACGATGTTGTGACCGCAGAGCGACGCGAGGGCGAGCCGGTCGAGTCCATCGCCGTAATAGGCGACGTTGGTGGGCGAGAGGATCAGTTCGCCCGTCCACTCGTCGAAGATCAACTCGAGGCCGTCCTCTTTGGTCCAGCGCCACATTTGGTTCGGTTGGTAGCACGAGATCAACAGACCGCCCGCGGCGTCGAACGCTAAGCCGTCCGGGACGCAGCGCTCCAACTCGATCACCCGTTCGAGTTCGCCCCCGTCGAGCGCCAGCGCACTCACCGCGGGAGCGGCGGACTCGATGATCCAGAGCGTCGTCGCGTCGATCGCGATTCCGTTGGCGAACGCCAGTGGGCGCGTCGGCACCCGGGTCGTCGTGCCGTCGGCGTCGATCGCGACGATGCCCCCGCTCGCTTCTGAGAAGATTCCGGAGTCGGAGACGAAGAGGCGACCGTCCGGGGCGAAGGCGGGGTAGTTGGGGTAGCCGATCGCGTCGCCGAAGGCCTCGATCACAAACTGCGCGTTCATCTTCCAGACTTGGTGATTCCCGGGGTCGCAGATGTAGAGCGCCCCACTCGCGTCCAGCGCCAGTCCCAAGAGAGCGCCGCCGTCGATGACCGTGACGACGTTGACCGAGCCGTCCAGTTCGACGCGATAGACCTGGCCGCCTTCACCGCCGGCCCACAGGCACCGGCGAGCGGGATCCCAGCAGACACCCTCCACGTGATCGAATCCCGAGGCGAGGATCTGGTAATCGAGGGCGTCGGAGATCGTGGTCGCCATTACGAACTCCTTCGAAGGCTGAGACCGCTGTCGGTGTCGAAGAAGTGGAAGTGATCGGGATTCAGTCGAACCTGAAGTTGGTCGCCCACCGAGACGCCCGAACGCGGTCCCATCTTGGCGACGAGCGTCGTCGGTCGTGATACGACCGCGCCGCTGTCATTGACGACGAACGCGTCGTTGCCTACGGCGTCGACCAGGGCGAGGTGGACGAGGATCTCTGCGCCCAGCGCCTCACGTCGTTCGACCTTCGTCGAGAGCGAGTCCGAACCCGAGTGCTCGAGGACCTCGATGTCCTCGGGCCGGACGCCGAAGACCACCCCCGGTCCGTCCACCTTGGGCAGTTGGTGCGACGTGGCATAGTTCGAAGGGACGGCGAGGCGCTGCGAGCCCAGTACGAGGGCGAGGCCGGAGTCGTTCGATTCGAGAGAGCCTCGCAACAGGTTCATGGGAGGCGAGCCCATGAAGCCGGCCACGAACTCATTCCGTGGGTGGTCGTAGAGGTCCTGGGGTGTGTCGCACTGTTGGAGTTTCCCCCCACGCATGACCGCCACCCGATCGCCCATGGTCATGGCCTCGATCTGGTCGTGCGTCACGTAGACGGTGGCCACGCCCAAGAGGCGCTGGATGCGCGCAATCTCGAGTCGCATCTCGACGCGTAACTGCGCGTCGAGGTTCGACAATGGCTCGTCCATCAAAAATGCCTGGGGACTGCGGACGATTGCCCGACCCATTGCCACGCGTTGACGTTGACCTCCCGAGAGCGCCTTCGGACGACGATCGAGGTAGTCGGTGAGTCGCAGGATCGCCGCCGCCTCGCCCACCTTCTTCGCGACCTCGGCTTTCGAAAGCCCACGGACCTTGAGGGCGAATCCCATGTTCTGCGCGACCGTCATGTGGGGGTAGAGGGCGTAGTTCTGAAAGACCATCGCGACGTCACGGTCCTTCGGCAAGACGTTGTTGACGACGGAGCCGCCGATCGAGAGCGTGCCCGACGTGATGTCCTCCAAACCGGCCAACATGCGAAGCGCCGTCGTCTTGCCACATCCCGACGGCCCGACCAGGACCATGAACTCGCCGTCGGCGACGTGGAGTGACAGATCGTCGACCGCCCGAATATCGTCACCAAAGATCTTGGTGACGCCGTCGAAGGTGATCTCTGCCATCAGTGACTACTCCTTGATTGGAACTTCGCAAAGTCGCTCATCGGTCGATTCCCATCGTGAGTCCCTTCACCAGATAGCGCTGGAAGCCGAGGTAGACGAGCATCGCCGGCAACGCGCTAATGATGGACCCGGCCATGAGTCCCGGGATCGACGTCGTTCGTCCGGCCGCGAGGACCGCGAGCCCGACGGTAATCGGTCGGTCCGACGTGTTTTGAATGAAGAGGAGTCCGACGAGCAAGTCGTCCCAGATCTGGATGAACTGCAAGACCGTGACCGTGGCGATGGCCGGTACGGCGATCGGCAAGACGAGGCGCCACATCGCCCCGAAATATCCGAGTCCGTCGACGATGCCGGCTTCGATGAGTTCATCGGGTACGCCGCGGAAATACGTCGTGAAGAGAAAGACCGAAAATGGGGTGCCCAGTGCCGCGTAGACGAGGATCGCACCGGTGTAGCCCCCGGTGAGATGCAACTTGGTGACGTTGACGAATTCGGGCATGAGAATCGCCTGCAGTGGCACCATCATCGCGCTGACGATGACGAGGAACACCGCGGTCGAACTGCGAAAGCGCAATTTCGAGAACGCGAAGCCGGCCGGGAGCCCGACGCAGAGAATGATGAAAATCGACGCCGAACAGAGGATCGTGGAACTGAGCACCTCTTGGCCAACGGGGATGACGCTCGTCAAGCTCGACCAACTGAGCCACGAGAAGCCACCGCCGGAGAGGAACTGCGACTCCGACTTCAAACTCGTGATGACCATCACCCAGAACGGGTACAGCATGACAATCGCCACGATGACCATTGCGCCAAAGAGAATCCAACGACCGACCTTTCGCGGCTTCTTCATTGCCCGCGGTTCACCGGTGCCTTCGGATTCGGTGGGTGGCGTGACGAGCGTGGTCATTCGTTTGACCCGATCAGTCGAAGTTGTACGACGCCGACGATGCCGGTGATCACGAAGAGGATCAACCCGTAGAGCGCGGCCGTCCCGAAGTCACCCTGATTAAAGCCGGTCTCGTAGATCAAGAACTCCATGGTGGTCGTGGCGTAGCCCGGACCGCCGCCCGTCATGACGAAGATGAGACTGAAGAGGGCCGAAAAGAGTGCGATCACGGTCATGACGAACGCCAACTGGATGAAGCGACTGAGGTGGGGCAGTGTGATGCTGCGAAAGATTCTCCACCGGCCAGCGCCATCGATGCGCGCCGCTTCTTCGAGGCTCGGATCTAGTGTCGCCAGTCCCGTGAGAAAGAGCATCGTGTTCGTGCCAATCATCGTGAAGACGAACGTGATGCCGAGCGCAATGAGCGCTTCTGACTGATAACCCAACATGTTCGTGCTGATGTGGGAGAAGCCCAGAGCGTGAATGATCGAATTCAGCGTTCCTTGGTAGGCGAAGAATCGCTCGGCGACCAGTCCAAGCACGACCCACGAGATGGCGGTCGGGAGAAAGTAGATGGAACGGAAGACCCGCCATCCGGCCACACGCTGGTGGAGGAGTACCGCGATACCAAGTGGGATTGCGAGCGCAAAGGGTACGGAGAGCAGCAACAAGCCGTTGTTGCGTAGCGCGGTCCAGAGATTTGTGTTGTGGAAGGCCTGGGTCCAGGTGGACGGACCGATCCACGTCGACGTCAGGCCATTCCACTGCGTGAAGGAGTAGTAGACCGCTTGGCCAATCGGCACACCGATGAAGCACACAACAAGCGCGATCGCCGGCAACGCGAACACGACGCCCGCGAACTGGCGACGTCGCTTAAGCGTCATCCGCCTCGCCTTGGGGGCGAACGTCGGTGTCGCTGGGATGGGGATCGTTGTGCTCATGGTGAGACTGCGTTCTTTCGAATCCTTCTCTAATCAGCATCGCGTCCCCATCCAATCCCGGCGGCTTGGATGGGGACGCGATCTGGCGTTACTTAACCCGCGAAGCCCTTGGAGCTACGCTGCGCGGCGGGTAGCAACTTCCACGCCTGGGCCATGTTCTGCAGTGCCTTAAGCGGCTGTGTCTGGTTCGCGAGAACCGACGGCAACTCACTGTCGGCGGCGTTACCGACGTTGACCTGGACGTAGTTGTCCATCATCGGGTACGGCGTCATGTGATCGACCGTGACGAAGTTCAACATCTCCTGGTTCACCGGGTTGGTCGTCTTCAGACCGGTGATGTCGGGAATGAGTCCGGCCGCGTTGATGATGTTGCCGGCCTGCGTGGTCGTCAAGAAGTCGAGGAATTTGAAGGCGTCCTTCTTGTTCTTCGAGTACTTGGTCACCGAGAAGCCGTCACCCGGGTACTCCACCACTCCCTTGATCGGGGTGTTGGAGTACGGCGGCACGAACGCCGCGACGTTGGTGCCCATCGTCTGGGTGTACTTCGACGTGTCCCACGTGCCGTCGACCATCATGGCCGCCTTACCCTTCTCAAACTGCTGGATGTTGGCGGTGTTCGTCAAGACGTCGGAATTGGTGTAGCCGTCTTTTTGCAGCGTGGCCCACATCTTGAGTTGGGCGACGTTCGTCGATGACGTCCACGGGATTGCTCCGTCGTACAGACCCTTCCAACTGGTTAGTGAGTGCGCCCCGATCATGAGGTAACTCATGTCGTACCAGGGGTAGAACTCGGTGCTGATCGCTTGACCGCCGTTGCCGTAGACCATGGGCTGGATGCCCTTCGCCTTCAGCGCCTTGCAGTCCGCCAAGAGTTGGGTCCAATCAGTCGGCACTGAGGTGATGCCCGCCTTCTTGAACAACGCCTTGTTGTAGAACCCGATGTAGAACTGGGTCTCGAGTGGCATGACGTACGCGCCCTTCGAAACGTTGAAGTTCGGCGCCTCCCACTGCAGGCCCTCCATCTTCGACAGATCCGCGGCCGGCACGTTGCCCTTCAGGTTCTCGAGATAGCTCGAGTACTGGAGGTCGTAGATGCCCGTCCACATCACTGCCAAGTCGGGGCCGTTACCCGAGATCGCGGCCGACTGGAGCAAAGTGAAATAGCTCGTTCCCGGTTGAGGGACGTCCACGATCTTGATGTTGGGATTCAGCTTTTCGAAGGCCGCGATCAAGTTCGTGGTCGCCACGGCGTTCTGTTCGGTTCCGTAGTTTTGCCATAGGGTCAAAGTCGTCTTGGCACTTGCCGACGCTGGTCCCGACGCGTAGAACGTACCGGCGAGAACAAGCGTTGCGGCGACCGCGCCGAAACTCCTCATTCGTATCTTTTTCAAAGTCGCACTTCCCCCTTCTCTAACGAAGCCCTCTTTGAACTCCGGTTCTTTTGGATGTTCCTCCTCAAGATCTGCCCACTACCGGCTCATCGAGGTGGGGACGTTGTCCCGTCTCGAGGGCCAAGAAATCAAAGTCACAACCGGCCGGAGCCTGGGTGACGTGTCGTCGATAAAGTTCAACATAACCCCGCGTTGCGGTGCGAGTCTGGTCACGGGTGCCGCGTCGCGCGGTCATCTCCTCGGGTGAAATCGCCACGTTGATGAGCCCGGCGTCGGCGTCAACCGTGATGACGTCGCCGTCACGAACGAGCCCGATCGGTCCGTCGGCGGCGCCCTCGGGTGCGACGTGCAAGAACACGGTGCCGAAACTGGTTCCGCTCATGCGCGCGTCGGTGACCCGCACCATATCGGTGACGCCTTGCTCGAGCAGGGGGGTGGGAATGGGGATCATTCCCCACTCCGGCATACCCGGTCCGCCGATGGGACCCGCGCCGCTCAACACCAAAACGGCGTCGGGCGACGCCGACGAGTCTGGGCCCGTCCGCTGCGTCACTTCGTCGGTGTCGCGCATGACGAACGCCGGGCCCGAGTGGCGCAACAGCGACGCCGTCGCCGCGGATCGTTTGATGAGCGCGCCGTCGGGTGCCAAATTCCCTCGAACCACTCGAAAGGCTCCGGCGGCGTCGACGGGGTCGCTTTGATCGCGGACCGCGCCCTGGGGCGTGAGAGCGCGCGATTGCAGGTCGGCCATAGAACGCCCGTCGGCGAGGATCGTTTCGCCATCGAGCAGATTGCCGAGGGCTCCAAAGACCGTGGGAATCCCACCAACGTCGTCGAGGTCTTCCATCAACGCCTCGCCCGTAGGTTCCACGTCGACAATGACGGGGACGCTTCGTCCGACGCGGTCGACCGCGTCGAGATCGAGTTCGAGCCCCAGCCGTCGGGCCATCGCCGTGAGATGGATCACCGCGTTCGTCGAGCCGCCGAGCGCCCCGAGTACCGTCAACGCGTTGTCGACCGATGCCTGGGTGACTTGACTCGAGACCGTGGTACCGAAGGTGACGAGCGACACGATACGTTGGCCCACATTGTGGGCGATGGAAAGATGCCTCGGATCGCCCGCCGGAATCGACGTTGAGCCGGGCCAGGCCAGTCCGAGGGCTTCGCATATGGCACCCATCGACGACGCGGTTCCCATCGTGTTGCACGTTCCCTTGCCGAGCGTCAGGGCACTCTCGAGCTCGCTCCAGGCTTCGTCGCTGAGCTCGCCACGGCGCCGTTCGTCCCACAGCCGCCACAGATCGGTGCCGGTGCCGATCCGACGGCCCTGGAAGATCGCTACTGGCCGGGGTCCGGAGACCAGAATCAGACAAGGTACGTTCGCGCTGAACGCACCCATCAACGCACCGGGTATGGACTTGTCGCAGGCGGCCAAGACGACGAGCCCGTCCAGGGGTTGGCTGCGCACCGACTCCTCGACCTCCATCGCGAGGAGGTTGCGATAGAGCATGGATGAGGGCTTCATCAAGTCCTCGCCGAGTGAGAGAACGGGGAACTCGACCGCGATGCCGCCGGCCGATTCGATGCCTTCACGCAAGGGAGCGACGTATTCAGCGAGTGGTTGGTTGCAGGGATTGAGGTCACTCGAAGAGTTCGCGATGCCGATGATTGGTCGGCCACCGCTGGCGTCAACCGAAGCCCCGCCCATCTTCAACGCGACGCGACTGTCGAGGGCGACTTCATCGTCGCCCCGCACCCATCGGTCGCTTCGCAGGGTCATGGCTCGGGGACTCCGATGCCTTCAGCGCCGGGCTTGGAGATCGTGAGATCGATGGCCGACGCCTCGAGGAACTCCAGCGCCAGTGATGCTCGACGAACCTTCTCTCGGACGTTCGCGACGAGGTCACTCATGTTGTGTTCTCCGGCGGGGTAGACCATGCGGGCGTTGCGCAGTCCGAACTTCGCGTAGAGCGGAGCAGCGACCGTGGCGATCTCGGCCAGCTCGTTGCCGCGAACCATCCCACCGAGGGCGTCCGGGGCTTCGAGATAAAGGTCGATGGGCGCGTCGCTCGCGGCCCTAATCTCGGCCAGTTCCAACAAACTCACGTCACTCGGCACGTTGACCGTGCTTCCGCCCATGTCGATGAGTTGTGCGAAGGACACCGGATTGGACGGCGCCAGGACCGCTGAGATCTTCCACACGATCGACGACGGAAGTTCGCCGTCGCCCGTCATGGCCTTCACGAGTTGCATGAGGCCACTGTCCGCGATCAAGAATCCGCGAATGCCCGCGTCGACGGCGCGCAAGATATCTTCAATCGCGTAACGAAGCTGGTCGAGACCACGGAGTCGTCCCGAGAGCACGAGTCCTTCGGGGCTGCGCACCGATCCGCCAATGCCGTACTCTTCGCGCGGTCCGACGAAGAGGCTCACTTCGAGACCTTCATCGGCGCCGATGACGGCCATTTCGATGAGTTCAGAACGGGTGAGCAGCATGGCGCCGCTGCCCTGGGACGTTCGGTGGATCGGCGTCTTCAGGACTCGGCCCTCTTCGACCACGGCGCGAAGCGCCGAGGGATTCTCGACACTCGGAATCTCAATGCGGAAATGCGCTCCGTCGGGGAAGCGATGTTCGCTCGGCTGCACGGTGTCGACGAGCGCGGCGAAGTGGCGCTGAAGCGCCGCCGTGCCGCGAGGACTTCCAGTACCTCTAATCATCCTGCTCCCCCATTCACTGGACAACTTTTACCCGGCTGTGTTGCATCCCACCATGATCCGACGTCATCGCCCACGCCCCGGAAGACGTGACCAGTTCGAAACCATCGGACCCCACAAGGTAGGTCTCTTCGATCTTCGCTCCACCTCGCAGGCTCGGATTCCACGCGACCGCGACGTCGGATTGACAACCGATGTCCCAGAACGGTGAGTCACTCTGCGTGGGAGCGAGCTCGAATTCGCGCTGCTCGAACGCGATCGGGCCACCTTGGAAGTGTTCGCGCCACGCGCCGGGTTGAGCGATGTTGTCGTAACCCTTGGCGAGAGCTTCAATCGCGTCGCCCCAGCTGTGTCCGGGTCGAGACGAGCTCAGAACCGCTTGGTGCACCGGCTCGAGTCGTTGCGTGAGTTCGAGGATTGGGTCGTCTTCGTGGGTGATCGCACTGCGCGTCGCTGCGACGTGAAGACCGCCGCGCCGAGCGACCACGACGGCCATCAACGCCTCTCGAATGACGGCACCGATGGCGAGGGGATGTCGAATTGAGCGAAGTCGTTCGTCGCCTCCCACGATGAGGCAGACGGCCTTTGCCCCGTGTCGTTCCAGTTCACGGCTCACGACTGAAGCGACCTCGTAGTCACTCGAAACGCCCGGGTTCCAGGAGTCGATGCCCGCCTCGAGCGCACGCGCGGCGTCCGCGCCCAGTGAACGTAGGTCATCTTGTTCGGGGACACTCAACACCAATCGTGCTGCCACGATCGCGGTCATGATGTTCGAACCAATCCCGTCACTATCACTCAGGAGTTCGTCTGGCGTCACCCCGGCGAAGTTCGCGGCCGCGCGAAGGGGTGCGCCCGCGTCGAACCACGGAACGCTGATGACGTCCCATCCGAGCGATTCGATGTCAAAGTCACGGAGCAGTCGAGGAGCTTCGATCTCACTCGTGACGAGCGCTCGACCGTTCTTCGATTCGACGGCCCAGACGGGGTCCTGGGCGGCGGTGATGTCGACGGGGTCCGACAGACCACCGGTGATCCAGTTGACGGAGCCCGGAGTCGTGAGTACCAAAGGTCGCTCGTCGAAATGTGCCCGCAGCGACGTGACGCTCTCTCGCGAAGCGTCACCCCTTTCGCCGATACGAATTTCTCTGTTCGGCACAACAAAACGCTTGTCGGTATTGATTCGTTCATACAAGCAGGTATTTAGAGCAAGGTCAAGTGAATACTTGCGAAAGATATCGGCTAGACCGTATTGTGTTGGCCTGTGCCGAACACCAGAGAACAAGACAAGAGATACGAAGTTCAATCAGTGGCACGCGCCGCGTCGCTACTCGACCTCGTCGGCGGTTCCGGCGCTGGAGGACTCGGCGTCACCGAGATCGCCGGGCATTTGAAGGTCGCCAAGAGCACGGCCCTCTCGCTCGCGAGGACGCTGAGTTCCGCCGGTCTGTTGCGGGCCATCGATCCCGGTCCTCGCTACGTACTCGGCCTCAATCTTCTGCGACTCGGCGACCTCGTCGGCCAACAGACCTCGATTGCCGAACTCGGATTGCCGACGTTGCGAGACCTTTCGAGCGTCACGGGCTTGACCGCTCGACTCGCCATGAACGAGAACGGCTATCCCGTCTTTCTCGAGCGTATCGACGGTGAGGGGTCCATTCGCTTTCACGCGCCACTCGGACAACGCGAGGAACCACACGCGACCGCAGCGGGCAAAGCGATCCTCGCCGAAATGAATGAGCAACAGGTTCGTGATCTCATCGCGGAGGCGGGCATGGCCGTCCACACCTCCAAGACGTTGACGGACGTGACGGCGCTTCTCGAGGACCTCGATCGAGTTCGCGTTGAGGGCTACGCGACCGACGACGAGGAGGAGGCCGAAGGAGTATTTTGCGTCGGCGCGGCGTTCTTTGACCATCAGGGCAATTGCGCCGGAGCGCTGAGTATCACCGGACTCAAAGCTGACGTCCCCCTTCGCGAAGTGCAACGACTCGGGACCATCGTGAAAGATCACGCCGAGCGAATGACGTTTTTACTCGGCGGGATGCGTCCGGAGCGACGATGATGCGTGCGCTGGTCGTACGATCACCGCACGACGTCGCGCTCGACACCGTCGGTGATCCCGCCCTCGGCAAAGACGACGTGTTGGTCACCCCACTCCTCGCTGGCATGTGCGCCACTGACCTCGAATTGATCGACGGCAGCATCGATCCCGCGTACGTGCGCTACCCGTTGATCCTCGGTCATGAATGGGTCGGCCGAGTGGAAGCTGACGTACCCGGAGTGGCGACGCGGGGCGACCGTGTCGTCGTCGAAGGGATCGTTGCGTGCGGCACCTGTGACGAATGTCGAATCGACGCGACGAATCGCTGCTCGACGTACGACGAGATCGGCTTCACCCGTCCCGGCGCGATCGCCGAGCACATCGCCGTGCCGATCCGCCTCGTGCACCGGGTCGATGATTCGGTGAATACCGACGACGTTGTGCTCGTCGAGCCGATGGCGGTCGTGTGGCGAGCGATCACGCGATTTCCCTTGCGTGAGCGCCTGAACGTCGCCGTGATCGGTGATGGCACGATCGCGCTCTTGGCCGCACATCTGGTCCGACGATTCAATCCCGTTCGCGTCGTCGTGGTCGGTCGGCGAAGCGCCCAAGAGACATTGGCGAAGGCGGTGGGTGCCGACCAATTCGTCACTGAGGAACCGGGTGATCGATTCGACCTCGTCATCGAGGCCGCCGGCACTGGCGCGTCGGCGTCGTCGGCTATCTCACTCGCCGCCCGCGGGGCGATGGTGATCCTCCTCGGATTGCCCGCGCACGGCACGCTTATTGACGTCGCGCCGCATGACCTGGTCAACAATGACGTCGTGATCCAAGGGAGTTTCGCGTACACGCGCCAATCGTTCACCGAGGTCGTCGAGCAAGTCAACATCGGAAATCTTAAGCCTTCATTTTTGATCACTCACCGTTTCTCGATGGATCAGACGAGTGACGCGATTGGCACGTTGCGAGGTCGCGTGGCCGATGACGAGCCTCGCGGCAAGGTCGTCATCTCGCTCACGTAGCTCGTCAGTTCGCCACGTTACGAGTCGAGTTGGAGACCGAGGCGGGGGAGATAGCCGAGACCCATAACGGCCGCTTCGCAGCCGATCTCGGCGAGGTCGTCCACGTCGTGGTCATCACGCACACCCCCGGCCGCGACGACCGCGATGCCGCTCGCGCAGGCCGTTCGGTAGAGCGCCAGGTCGGGTCCGCGCATGGTGCCGTCTCGGTCGATCGCCGTCACGTGCAGCCGCGCGACGCCAGCCTCACGACAAAGCCGCAGCGCGGCGTCGACGTCGAGATCGCTCGATTCGGTCCACCCATGCGTGGCGATTCGCCCGTTGCGCACGTCCAGGGCCACGAGCAACTGCGGGCCTAGCGTTCGCGTGAAGAGTTCGAGTGCGTCGAAACTCGCCCACACCGCCGTACCGACGATGACTCTGGCTGCTCCGGCGTCCAGCGCGTCGCGCGCGGCGTCAATAGAGCGGATTCCGCCCGAGATCTGAAGGGGAATTCCTCGGGCGACCGCTACGCACCGTTGAACCACGTCGAGTCGCAATGCACCGTCACGAGCGCCTTGGAGATCGACGATATGGATCAATGGGGGTTCCGTCGCCACGATTCGCGCCATGAATTCCTCGATGGGCTGGCGGAAAATGACTCGATCGAAATCTCCCTGTTCTAGGCGAACGGCGTCGTCACCGAGGAGGTCGAGGGCGGGAAGGACTTGCATAGCAGCGTGTTAGCATGTTAGCATAGTAAAATGACGAGTGGCAAAGTTACTTCCGCCGAAGCCAATCCCGAGACGGCCGCGCGCTTCGACGAACTGGTTGAGGCGTTCGCAAGTATTCGCGACAAGACGCTCACCGCAGCGTTCTTGCGCGACCTCTGCACGACGACCGAGATCGACGCGATGGGCCAACGCCTTCAAGTGGCGCGCTTGGTGAACGAGGGTGTCTCCTATCAAGAGATTTCGCGACGTACCGGCGCGTCGACCGCGACCGTGACGCGGGTCGCCCAGTGGCTTCACTACGGCGAGGGCGGCTACGCAGCGGTCTTGAAGAGGAGCCGGCGATGAATCGCCGACTCTCGTTGGCGTTGCCATCCAAGGGTCGTCTTCGCGAGCCATCGTGGTCCCTCCTGGAGGCGAGCGGCGTCGCCCCGCAGGAGCCGGGCGAGCGCGTACTGCAATCGCACTGTCGCAACGCCGATATCGACTTGCTCTTTGTTCGTGCCGAGGACGTGCCCGAGTACGTGCAAGACGGTGTAGTGGACTGCGGGATAACTGGCCTCGACCTGATCTCCGAGCGCGAGTGCGACGTCGAAGTTCTCCTGCGTCTCGGCTATGGCGCCTGCTCGTTGCAGGCGGCCGTCTCGATGGAGGACGACGCCCGGAGCATCGAAGACCTCTCCGGTCGAAGAATCGCCACGTCGCACCCGCGCATCGCTGCTCGGGCCCTGGCCGAGCGCGGCGTCGACGCCGAGCTCGTGCAAGTGACGGGATCGGTGGAGATTTCACCTCGGCTGGGTCTCGCCGACGCGATCATCGATTTGGTGTCGACCGGTAGCACGCTGCGCACCAACGGACTGCGGTCCATCGGCACACTGTTCGAATCGGAAGCGGTGTTGGTCGGGAGAGTCGGCTCGACCGATTACGAGGCGCGTCGGACGTTGACCATGGTGCTGGGATCAGTGATCAACGCTCGAGCCAACCGCTACCTCCTGTGCAACGTGGCCAAGGATCGCCTGGCGGAAGTGACGGCGCTGTTGCCGACGTCGGGTTCGCCGACGATCATGGATCTGGCCACACCCGGTGTCGTGGCGGTGCACGCCTTGGTACCGGCGGCCCAGATCTGGTCCCTCCTGCCACGACTCGAAGCCTGTGGTGCGAGTTCGATTCTCACGCTGCCCGTGGAACGGATGGTGCCGTGAGCAAGCCCGTCGCAACCGAGACGCCCGTCACGATTGAGGACATCGTGAATGACGTTCGCGCGCGCGGAGACGCCGCGCTCGTGGAATGGTCGAAGAAGTTCGACGGCACAACTGCCGAGAGTCCACAACGCGCCGTCGCCTACGGCGACCTTCCCACGTCGGCGGTCTTGGCCGCGGCCGAGAACGTTCGCACCTGGCACGCCGCGCAACGACCGGCCGACGTGACGTTGGAGGTCTCGCCCGGCGTGACACTCGAGCGTCGATGGGCACCGATTCGTTCTATCGGCATCTATGTGCCGACCGGACTCGTGTCGTCGCTCATCATGGCCGGAGTGCCCGCCCAAGTCGCCGGTGTTGAACGAATCGTCGTCTGCACGCCGCCCAACGGATCGGCCGCGGTCGCCGCCGCCGCCGCACTCCTCGGCATCGATGAAGTGTGGGCGATCGGCGGCGCGCAGGCGATCGCGGCTATGGCCTACGGCACCGAGTCGATTGCCCCCGTCGACAAGATTTTCGGTCCGGGCGGCGGCGCGGTCAATACCGCCAAACTGCTCGTGAGCCGCGACGTGGCGATCGATCTTCCGGCGGGACCCAGTGAAGTCGTCGTCGTGGCGGACGTCGGCTTCGATCCCGTCATCGTGCAACAAGAGCTCGACGCGCAAATGGAGCATGGTCCCGACTCACGCGCTCACGTGGTGTGGGTGGGCGAGGACCTCGAAGCCGCGCTCGCCCAAGTCGAGGAGTACGCAGCCGAGCACGTCGCTCTTTTGGGCGAACGCGCCGAGTCCTTGGCCGATCGCATTCGAAACGCCGGCGCGGTCTTCGTCGGTCCCTTTTCTCCGGTGCCGGCGGGCGACTACGCCACCGGCGGCAATCACGTGCTTCCGACGGGCGGGTGGGCCAAGTCGACCGGCGGACTCGGACTCGAGGCCTTCATGAAAACAGTCACGGTCCAGCGCGTCACGAAGGAGGGACTGGACCGACTCGCGCCAATAATTGAAGCGCTGGCCGAACTCGAAGACATGCCCGCTCACAAGATCACGGCGCGTCGATGAGACGGCCCGTCGCTCTCGCCAGTTACCAATGGCCACCGTCGAACGAAGTGATCGCCGAAAAAGTGGGACTCGACCCCCGAGAGATCATCCGCTTCGACGGTAACGTCGCCGCGACACCGCCCGCCAGCGCTCGTCCGGCAGCCCTGGCCCGCGCACTCGCGGACGTCAACGAATACGACCGTGGTCGATACCACTCATTGCGAGCGGCAATCGCGCAGCGACACGGCGTCGGCATTGATCAAGTCGCGCTCGGGGCCGGAAGCGATGAGTTCATCGTGTTGTTGGCGCGACTCTTCGCCGAAGGGGGCTCTGTCGCCACGGTTCCGGCATTCTCGTATTCGATGTATCCCTTCGCCGCCGCTATGGCCGGCGCCGCGATCGTCGACGACCCGAAGACGGCGGACCTGGTCTTCGTCTGTCGACCGAACAATCCGACGGGGGAGTTACCGGAGATACCCGACGTCCCGGGCCAATTGGTCATCGACGAGGCCTACGCCGATTATGCCGGCGTGGACGCCCTGGAGCGGGTCAACGATGGCGCGATCGTGTTGCGGACATTCTCTAAGGCCTACGGTCTGGCCGGCGCTCGTGTCGGATACGCCATCGCGAACTCCGAAACGATCGACATCATCACGTCACGGCAAGCGCCCCTCTCGGTTTCGTCACTTTCGGCCGCGCTCGCGCTCGCGGCCATCGCGACGCCGCTCGACGTGTCAACCCAGGTGGCGGAGCGCGAGCGTTTAGCGGGTGAGTTGACGTCGTTGGGGATGGCGCCGGTGAAGTCCTACACCAACTTTCTCTTCATACCGATGGAAGAGCCCCAGGAACTCGTCGAGCAATTGATGGCGTACGGCGTCGTTGTTCGCGCCTACGAGGGCGGCTTGCGAATAAGCGTGAAGGACGAGCTCGACGACAACGTCCTTTTGGACGCACTGCGTTGCGTTCGAGACGGCGAGACGATGCCGCGTCCCGCGCTCCGGCGTCGTCGTGCGACGGCCGAGACACTCTTGAACGTACGACTACGCATTCCCGGCGAAGGTCGCGTCTTCGTAAACACCGGTCTCGGTTTTTACGATCACATGCTGCAACAGTTGGCGTTTCACGGTGGAATGGACCTACGCCTCGAAGGCGTCGGCGACCTCGAGACCGGGGAACACCACATGGTCGAGGACATGATGATTGCCTTCGGCGAAGCGCTCGACGAAGCGTTGGGCGATCGGCGCGGCCTCACCCGTTACGGCGAGGCTCGCGTGCCGATGGACGAGGCGTTGGCGCACGCCGTCGTCGACCTCTCAGGTCGCGCCACCGCCACAATCTCCATCTCGCCCGATCCGGGAATGGCGGCCCACGCGTTCCAGTCCCTCGCCCAGAACGCTCGAATAACGCTGCACGTGACGGCGACCGGCGAGAACGACCACCACGTCGCCGAGGCCGCGTTCAAGGCGGTTGGCCGAGCCTTGGCCCAGGCCCTCACTCGTGACGGCACACTGGTGAGATCCACCAAGGGTTCGCTGTGAGTGACGTGGTCGTGGTCGAGTACGGCGCCGGCAATACTCGCTCGGTTCGCGCGGCCTTCACCCACCTCGGCGTCACGAGTGTCGTGAGCAGCGATCTAGCGACGATCGCGAACGCCGAACTGGTGGTCCTTCCGGGCGTCGGTTCGGCGCGCAGCGCCATGGAACACCTCGAATCGACCGGCGCCGCCCAGGCGCTGCGCGATCGATTCGAATCCGGTGATCCGATCCTCGGAATCTGTCTCGGTATGCAGTTGGCGCTCGAGCACAGTGACGAAGACGGCGGCGTCGACGGGATCGGACTGCTGTCGGGTTCAGTCCACTTGCTGACGGAAGGTCGTGTACCACGATTGGGTTGGGCGCCGGTCGAACCGTGGGGCGACGCGTACTACTTCGCGCACTCCTACGCCGCGCACTCTCCCGACGCCGTCGCGTCGTCCGAAGGCGTCACGGTAGCCATCGAACGGGGCGCCTTTCTCGGCGTCCAATTCCACCCCGAAAAGAGCGGGACCGCCGGGTTGGCCTTCCTCGAGCGATGCCTCTCGCCCGCTTGATCCCCTGTCTCGACGTGGCTCATGGTCGCGTCGTGAAGGGCGTGAATTTCGTCGGTCTACGTGACGTCGGTGATCCCGTGGAACTCGCCAAGTTTTACAGCGACGGGGGAGCGGATGAACTCGTCTTCCTCGACATCGCGGCGACACCCGAAGAGAGCGCCACGATGACGTCGGTCGTCGCCGACGTCGCGGATGTGTTGGAGATCCCCTTCACGGTTGGTGGCGGCGTTCGCTCGGTGGAGGACGCCATTCGAATCATCGAATCTGGCGCCGATCGCGTGTCATTGAATTCGGCCGCCCTCGCCGACCCCGGATTGATCACGGCGATCGCCCGGCGCTTCGGCAGCCAAGCGGTGGTCGTCGCCATCGACGCCGGCGACGGAGTGGTGCACACGCACGGGGGCCGCGTGGCGACGACGACTCGAACGATTCCGTGGGCCGTGGAAGCTGCGTCACGCGGCGCCGGCGAGATCCTGTTGACGTCAATCGCGCACGATGGGCTCCGAGGAGGCTTCGACCTGGAGTTGACCGCGGCCGTTCGCGACGCGGTGTCGGTTCCCGTCATCGCATCCGGAGGCGCCGGTTCGGCCGCTCACGTCGCCGACGTCCTGCGGATTACCGACGCCGCCTTGATCGCGTCGATCGTGCACGAGAATCCGGCGGGCCTGCCCGGACTGCGGCGCGAGATCCAAGAGCTCGGCATTGAACTGCGACCAGTGAAGGAATTGATATGAGTGATGAACTTCGTGCGGCGATCGTCCAAGATGACGTCTCCGGCCGCGTCTTGATGTTGGGTTGGATGGACGACGAGGCGCTCGCGCTGACGCGTTCGAGTGGTCTCGTGCACTTCTTCTCGCGGTCGCGTCAGAAGTTGTGGCAAAAGGGCGAAACATCGGGTAACACGATGCACGTCCTCGAGATCACGCACGACTGCGACGACGACGCCGTACTCGTGCGAGTCTCGGCTGATGGGCCGGCCTGCCATGACGGTGCGACGTCGTGCTTCACGCCGTGGCTGTGGCGCAAGATCCTGCGGCGCGAAACCGAAGGACCCGAGGGCTCGTACGTCGTCGACCTGCTCAACGCCGGGACCACGCACGTCTCGCGAAAGGTCGGCGAAGAGGCCGTCGAACTCGTCGTTGCCGCGCTCGCGGAAGACGATCAACGCGTGATTGAAGAGGCGGCCGATCTGTGGTTCCACACGCTGGTCTTACTCCGAAGTCGAGGACTCGACCCGGCGGCGGTGGAGAACGAACTTCGGCGTCGAGAGTAAGGAAACCTACTGGAGCAATCACCGTCGAGGGTTCTCGTCGGACGCTAGCGTTCAGAGCGAAGCGAAAATGCTCGCGAGAGGTACTCGGTCGTTCCAACGCACCAAGGAAATGTTGCCGATGGATCGCGACGGAGCAATGGTGCCCTGTTCGAAGTCGTCAAGAGGAAACATGTCGTGTTCATAGCAACATCGGTGTCATCAGGAGTCGTCGTCCTCGTCGGCGCCGTGTTCTTGGCGTCGTGTGTGGAGATGGTGGAGGCGCTCACCATCGTGTTCGCCGTGGGTCACATTCGCGGTTGGCGTTCTGCCTTCGAAGGAACGGGCGCGGCGCTGGTGGTTCTGGCGGCACTCGTCGCGGCGTTCGGTCCGGCGCTCGTGCACGTACCGCTCAACATCTTGCGACTGATCGTCGGAGGAGTACTTCTCATCTTCGGAATGCAGTGGTTGAGGAAGTCAATTCTCCGCGCCTCCGGCTTCAAGGCGAAGCATGACGAGGACGCGATCTACGAAGAGACCGTGGCGACGTTGCGCGCCACCGGTGCCACGCCCGGTCGTGACCGCATTGCGTTCGTGATGGCGTTCAAGGGGGTCTTCCTCGAGGGACTAGAAGTAATCATTTTGGTGATCACGCTCGGCACGTCGGCGCATCGACTCGGCCTCGCGGCGATCGTCGCCGCAATTGCGGTGGTACTGGTTGGACTGTGTGGTGTCGTCGTCGCCAAACAGCTTTCGAGCGTGCCGGAAAATGCGTTGAAGATGTCGGTCGGCGTTCTGCTCGTGACCTACGGGACGTTCTGGACCGGCGAAGGCCTAAAGGTCAAATGGCCCGGGGGCGACACGATGTTGATCGGTCTCACCGCGATCTACGCGGTCATAACGTGGCTCTTCGTCCTGGCCCTACGACGCGAAAGTCAATCACGGTCGAACGCGATGAGCGCATGAACGAGGACTCTCCGCTGGTACTGCGCCTCATCTGGGGATTCGCACGGTTCTGGTGGGACTTCTTGGTGGGCGACACGCCCGAGATCTTCGTCGCCGTGCTCGTGATCGTTGGAGCGATCGCCCTACTGAGTGAGGGCGGTCACTTCAACGCGTCGGCCGTCGTCGTGTTGCCCGTCCTCGCGGTGCTCACGCTCGCCGCTTCGCTGTTGCGCGCGACGCGTTCGTCACGACGAGAGTGAGTCAGGTCGCCGCAAGTTCGTACGCGGTCATCGACAGAGAGCCCATCTCGTAACCGTCGACCAGCGTGCGCGTGGGCGTGTTGGCCGCGGCCGACAGTCCCGCCACGTACGCGAGCGGCAAGAAATGGTCGGGCGTCGGGACGGCGAGTCGGTAGTCACCATGGGCGCTGGCGCGTCCCAGTTCGGTCGTGTCATTCGTCATGATCGCGCGCACGTCGTCGTCGAATCGGTGGGCCCAGTCGGTGCCCACGCCGGGGGCGTTGAAATCAATCAGTCGCAGGTTGTGCACGACATTGCCGCTGCCGACGATCAAGACACCTTCGCTGCGAAGGGCGTGCAGCTGCGCGCCCAGATTGAAGTGATAGTCGAATGGCAGTTCGGCGTTGATCGAGAGTTGCAACACGGGCACGTCGGCCGCGGGGAACATATGCACGAGCACCGACCAGGTGCCGTGGTCGATACCCCAACTGTCCTCGTCGAGGCCGACGTAGGTCGGTTGCACGACGTCGACGATTCGTTCGGCGATCGAGAGATCGCCGGGCGCCGGATATTCGACGGCGAAGAGTTCCTTCGGGAATCCGTAAAAGTCGTGAATCGTGCGCGGCATTCGCATCGCCGTGACCGCTGTGATGTTGACGTACCAGTGCGCCGAAATCACGAGGATCGCTTTGGGCTTCGGCATCGACGCACCGAAGTTTGTCCAACTCTCGGTGTAGCGATTCTGTTCAATCGCGTTCATAGGGTTGCCGTGACCGATGAAGGCCGCGGGCATCAGTTGTGACATCGCACTCGTTTCGACGCTCGACAGCGTAGCGGTCGGTATTGCGTGAGTGGTCGTCGTAGCCTTCGAGCGTGCGACTCTTGCGATTCTTCACGGTGCTGGCGACGCTCTCGGGTGCGTTGATCGCGAGCGCTAGCGCGACCGAGAGTCGCTCCGATCCGAGCAATCTGGCGTGCGCCAATCAAATCGTCTCGACGTGGACGATTGCGCAGTTGGCAAACGAGACGATCGCGATCCCGGTGGAGGCGACCAACATCGGCGCATTAGCACCCGCCGCGCGCGCCGGCTACGGCGGCATCCTCCTGTTCGGTGCGACAGCGCCGGCGTCGATGCCCCAAGTTCTCGCGACGTTGCAGCGCGAGCGACCTGGCCATTACGCCTGGATGGTGATGACGGATGAAGAGGGCGGCGGTGTCGAGCGACTCACGAACGTAGTTGGCTCGTTCCCGTGGGCCCAGACCATGGGCAAGAATCTCAACGCCCCGCAAATCACCTCGATCGCGAAGCGAGTGGGCATCGCACTTTCGGCGTCCGGCGTCAACACCGACCTCGCGCCAGTTCTCGATGTCGACGGCCGGGCGCAGTTTCCCGGAGCGGCCAATCCCGACGGCTACCGCTCGTTCAGCGGCGTGGCGTCAGTGGCGGCGACCGACGGCCCTGCGTTCATGAAGGGTTTGCAAGAGGTCGGCGTCACGTCGGTCGTGAAGCACTTTCCCGGGCTGGGCTACTCGACGCGTAATACCGACTACGGTCCGGCCGCCACCTTGTCGTGGGCGAATCTGCAGACGTCCGGTCTCGTGCCATTTCGCGAGGCCATCGCCAATGGTGCCACCGCGGTGATGATGTCCAACGCCCGAGTTCCAGGTCTCTCGTCATTGCCGGCCGGTCTCTCGCCGGTCGTCGTGCAAGCACTTCGCACCACACTCGGTTTCAAAGGACTCATCGTCACGGACTCGTTGTCAGCCGGGGCGATCAGTGCGCTGCACCTCGCTGAACCGGCGGCGTCGGTGATGGCCCTCGCGGCGGGTGACGACCTGATCCTTTTCGGTTCGCCGACGTCGGTGACGGCGTCGTTGTCGCTGGCCGCCAAGATCTCGACAGCGATAGTGACGGCCGTCGAGCACGGCACGCTCGCTCAATCCACTTTGATCGCCGCCGCCGCTCAAGTGTTGGCCGCGCGCAATCAACTCGTCTGTGGAGCGGCGACCACGACGACGACATGACCTCTAGAGGTAGTGCGGTGGGACCTCGTTGGTTTCGCGACGAATTCGACGGATCTCTTCCTTAAGGCGCGTGATCTCATCGCGCAGCGAGGAGATGATCTCTTCGAGTTCTTCGCGCGATGGCTCCGTAGGGGTCACCTCGTAAGACTCGCATACCTCGGCGCTCGACGACAAGACCTTTCTTATCGAAAGAGAACGGTGCGTGAAGCGATCGTGACCAATGAGTACGACGACTCAGATTCGATTACGGGAAGAGACCGCGGAGCTCCGTGGCTTCGGCGATACGCTCGACGCCGACGGCAATTGCCGTCTCGCGCAGCGTGACGTCGAGCTGAAGATGTCGCGTCCAGATGTAATTGAAGGCTTCGCGCATCGTCTTTTCCAGGCGGTCGTGAAACAGTTCCGGCTCCCAGAGGTAGCCCTGCAGGTCCTGGGCCCATTCGAAGTACGACGCCACGACGCCGCCGGCGTTGGCGAGGACGTCCGGCACGACCGCGATACCGCGACTCGCCAGAACGTCTGCTCCCACACCGGTCGTCGGACCGTTGGCCGCTTCGACGACGATCGACGCCGCCATTGTCTTGGCGATGTCCTGATCGATCACACCACCCAAGGCCGCCGGGATGGCGATGTCACTGGGCAGCGTGAAGAGCAGATCGGCGGCCACGGCTTCGCTGTCGGGGTAACCGACGATAGTGCCGGCCTCCTTGTAGTGGTTCGCCATGATCGTGGGATCGATGCCGCCGGGCACGTGGATCGCGCCGCGGATATCGGCCACACCGACGACCTTCATGCCCCGATCACTCAAGAGCTTCACCAGGGGAGCCCCGACCTTGCCGTAACCCTGGATGACGACGCGCTGTTCACTCGCGAGCCGACCCATTCGCTGAAGAATCGCACTCGTGCAGATCGTCACGCCGAGCGACGTCGCACCGGCGTGACCGAGGGTCCCGCCGATGGCGAGCGGCTTACCCGTGACGACGCCAGGAATGTTGTGTCCGGCGAGCATCGACACCGTGTCCATGATCCAACTCATGACCTGCGTGTCGGTATTGATGTCCGGCGCGGGGATGTCACGGTCCGGTCCGATCATCGGGGCGATGGAGAACGCGTAACGCCGCGTCAGTCGTTCGAGTTCGGCGCGGCTGAGTGCTGAAGGGTCGACGCGAATACCACCCTTGGCTCCGCCGTAGGGGATGTTGACGACCGCGCACTTGATCGACATATCGGCGCTGAGTGCGGCGATCTCATCGACGTTCACACTGGGGTGGAAACGGATACCGCCCTTGCCCGGGCCGCGCGCCGTGCTGTGCTGAATGCGCCAGCCGTGGAACATCTCGATCTCACCTGAGTCCATGCGAACGGGGACCGCGACTTCGAGGATCCGTTCCGGAGTCACGATTCGCTTGATCAATCCTTCGTTCAGACCGAGCAAGTGCCCGGCCGTCTCGATGAGCGAAGTGACATGGAGCCACGGATTGAATTCGTGAGGGGACGCCTCAGACGGACGCGTGACCACGTTGTCACCAGCCTTTGAATATATGAAAGCGATGTTGCTTCCTCGTACCAGCGTAGGCGACGTGTGATCGTGTTACGGGCCAGTCAACGCGCTTGGTACTCTGACGACCATGACCGCGAACTCTCGTCCTGCACTGCAAATTTCAACGATCCTGGCGTATTCCGGAGGATTCAAAGAGGCCGCACGAAGCGTCGCGGAAATGGAGCGGGCTGGCCTCGACCTCGTGTGGGTCGCCGAGGTCTACGGGTTCGACAGCCCTTCCCTGATGGGATACCTCGCGGCACTGACCGAGCGCGTTCAGATCGGCTCGGGGATCATGAACATTTTCTCGCGCACGCCATCACTGATCGCTATAACCGCGGCGGGGATTGACGCACTCTCTGATGGTCGCTTTCACCTCGGCCTCGGCGCCTCCGGCCCTCAGGTCATCGAGGGCTTTTACGGGGTGCCCTACAAGAATCCCCTCGGACGCACGCGCGAGATCGTCGATATCTGTCGCGACGTGTGGAAGCGAGAGGCGCCACTCGTGCACGAGGGCCGGAATTTCACCCTCCCGTTGCCGAGTGACCAGGGCACCGGACTGGGCAAGGCCCTGAAGATGCTGACGCATCCGGTGCGTAGCGAGATCCCGATCTGGATCGCTTCGCTGGGCGAGAAGAACGTCGAGATGACGGCCGCCATCGCGGACGGTTGGCTCCCGGTCTTCTTCATCCCCGAGCGGGCCAACGAGGTCTGGGGATCGTCGCTCGCGGCCGGTCGGGCCCAACGCGACCCCGCACGGGGCGAATTGATGATCTCGGCCGGTGGCCTGCTCGCGATCGGCGACGGCCCGGACGTGACGGCGCTTCGAGAGTTCGCGCGACCGATGACGGCGCTGTACGTCGGAGGTATGGGGGCGAAGGGCAAGAACTTCTACAACGAACTCATGGTGCGCTACGGCTACGAAAAGGAGGCCGCGATAATCCAGGATCTCTATTTGGACGGAAAAAAGAAGGAGGCGGAGGCGGCGATACCCGATGAGTTCTTGGAACTCACCACGTTGTGTGGACCGGTGAGTTACGTCGCCGAGCGCGTCGCAGCCTTCAAAGAGGCCGGCGTCACGCACCTACAGATCCATCCGATACCGCTCGGCGATCAGAGTACGGCGTCACTCATCGAGACGCTCAAGGGGATGGCTTAAGCGTCGTCACTCGCGACGTCGGCGCGCGTCGAGTCTCGACCGCCCGACTGGAGCCAGGCGTTGTACATGACGGCGTAGGGCCCGCCGGCGCGCAGTAGTTCCTTCGGTGTCCCGACTTCGACGACGCCGCCGTGGTCGACGACGACGATGCGGTCGGCTCGTTGGGCCGTCGTGAGCCGATGCGCGATGAGGATGGCCGAACGACCTTCGAGCAATCGGTCGAGGGCTTTTTCAATCACCGTTTCGCTGTGGAGGTCGAGCGAGGACGTCGCCTCGTCAAGGATCAGCACGCGCGGACGCGCGAGGAACGCGCGCGCCAGGGCGAGAAGTTGGCGCTCGCCCGCCGAGAGGGTCTGACCGCGCTCGTGCACGATCGTGTCCACGCCGTCGGGCAGGCGCTCGACGAGTTCGCGTAGTCCGACGACGTCGATGGCCTCTTCGATCTCGTCGTTCGTGATGTTCGTTCGGCCGAAACCCAAATTTGTTCGGATGGAGCCGGCGAAGAGGAACGGTTCTTGGGGTACGACGCCGAGCTGGGAGCGCAACGAGCGCAGGGTCACCGTTCGAATGTCGACGCCGTCGAGCAGGACCCGGCCCGAGGTCGGGTCGTAGAAGCGATTGGCCAGTTTGGCCATCGTGGACTTACCGGCACCTGTCGGGCCGACGAACGCGACGGATTCACCGGGAGCGATTTCCAGATTGACGTCGTGCAGCACGAGGTGGTCGGGGTGGTAACCGAAGCTGACGTTCTCAAACGTGATGCGCCCATCGATCGTCGGCAGGTCCGGGGCGTCGGCGACTTCGTCGACGGCCGGTGGAATCTCGAGCAGTTCGCGTAACCGGATGATGGACGAGCGGCCCTGCTGCAGGGCGTTGTACTGCTGGACCAGGAGCTGGATCGGGCCGAAGAATCGGTTCAGGTACAAGAAGAAGGCGACCAGTTCGCCGAGGTTGAGCTGACCTTCGAGCACCATGTGACCGCCGATGCCGAGCAGCAATCCCTGACCGAGGATGCCGATCGTGATGGTCGCCGGTCCGTAGATGGCGTTGACGCGACCGGTGTAGAGGTTCGCGTCACGGTAGGCGCCCACGACGTGGCGGTGATTGCGGATGTTACGGCGTTGGCGGTTGTTGGCCGTGACGACGCGGATCCCGTAGAGCGACTCCGAGAGGTCGGCCAGCACGTTGGCGATGCGGTCGCGACTGAGCAGGTAGCCCTTCTCCGATGCGCGGTGGAACCAGACGGTGAGGGCGAAGAGCAACGGCACCACGAGCAGCACCGTCCACGCCGCGAGCGTCACGTTGATGGTGAAGAGCACGGCGGTGATGACCACCATCGTCAGACCCTGCATCGCGAACTGGCTGATGCCATCCTGCACGAGTTGCTGCAGGTTCTCGATGTCGCTCGTCATGCGACTCATCAAGACTCCGGCTTTCTCTTCGGTGAAGAAATCCAGGCTGAGCCGTTGGAAGTGGGTGAAGACGCGAATTCGCAGGTCGTGCATGACGCGCGCGGCGAGTTTCCCCGTGACCGAGACCTGCACTCGTTGCAGGAGTGCGCTCGCGAAGGCGAGCGCCAAATAGAGCAGGCCGCAGATCGCGATTACCGCTAGCGAATGGTGGTGCTTCACCATGCCCTTGTTGATCGCCAACTCGGTGAGCAGCGGTCCCCCCTGCAGGATCAGGCTGATGATGATGACGAGCAGTGACCCGCTGACGACCCAACGAGGGTAGGCGCGAAGGAGCTGGGGCAAGGTGAGTCGTTCGTGTTCCTTCTCGCTCGGTCGTTGCGTGAAGGTGAGGTTCGAGGGGGCGTGGGCCGGCTCACTCGCGAGCAACTTGGTCGCTTCGGTCATCAACTCGGACGGAATGCCACCGAAGGGCAGGCCGTTGGAGGCGCTCGTCCCGCCGAACATGGCGCCCCCGCCACCCCAGCCGCCACCCCACGCCATTACGGGTTCTCCTTGGTCGTCTGGGCGAGGACTTGGGAATACAACGGTGTCGACGCCAGCAGTTCCTCGTGCGTTCCGGTCGCGATCACGCGACCTTCGTCGAGAAGGATCACACGACTGGCGAGGGCGATCGTTGAGATGCGGTGCGCGATGACGATCGTCGTGCGCTGGCGCAGTAGCCGCGAGAGCGCCTCGTAGATGCCGGCCTCGACGTGCACGTCAATGGCACTCGTCGCGTCGTCGAGGATCAGGATGGGGGGATTGACGACCAACGTGCGCGCGATCGCGATTCGCTGACGCTGACCGCCGGACAGGGTGTAGCCCCGCTCGCCGACCACGGTCTCGTAGCCGTACGGGAGGCGTTCGATGAATTCGTGGGCGTTCGCGGCCCGGGCCGCCGCCTCGATCTCTTCGAAGGTGGCGTCGGGCTTGCCGTAGGCGATGTTGTCACGGATGGAGACGGAGAAGAGGAACGGCTCGTCGAGCACGACGCCGACGTTCTCGCGAAGCGACGGCAGCGTGACGTCGCGCAGATCGGATCCGTCAATCGTGATCGATCCACCGGTGACGTCGTAGAACCGCGTGACGAGTCGCGCCACCGTCGATTTACCCGATCCGGTTCTTCCGACGATGGCGACCGTCTCGCCGGCGGCGATGTGTGCGTCAAAGTCGGTCAAGATCTCGGCGCCATTGGCGTAGGTGAAATCAACGTGATTGAAGTCAATGGTCCCGTGAACGTCGACGAGGTCAAAGGCGCCGGGTCGTTCGACGATGTCCGGGTTCTCATCGAGGATCTCGAAGATCCGTTCGGCGCTCGCCTTGGCGCGCTGTCCCATCATGACGAGTTGGCCGAGCATCATGAACGGTGCTTGGAGCATCAAGAGATAGGCGTTGAAGGCCAGGATCGCGCCGATGCCGAGGTGGCCGTCGATGACCATCCACCCACCGAAGAACAACACGAGCGCCAGTCCGAGCTGAGGGAGGTTTTGCACCCACGGCGACCACTGGCCACGGATCTGGGCGTCCTTGATGTAGGCCCACGCCACTCGCTCGGCGGCGTCGGAGAGCCGATTTATCTCGGCCTCTTCTTGCGCGAAGGACTTGACGACGCGCACGCCATTCACGTTCTCGTCGACGATCGTCGCGACGTCGGCGAGTCGCGCCTGCGTGATCCACGAAATCGGGAACATCACGCGGCGCATCTTGATGCCGACGAAGTACAGGATTGGCATCACCGTCATCGCGATGCAGGCGAGCAGGGGGTCGATACTCAGCATGAACCCGAAAGCGAGCACGCCGATGCAGCACTGCACGAGGATCAACGGCGCGAACGTCGAGTACATCTGCACGCTACGAATGTCACTGTTCGCACGACTGATGAGCTGTCCGGACTGCACGCGGTCATAGAAGCTGAAGGACAGCCACGTCAGGTGTTGATAGATGAGCGTGCGCAAGTCCGCCTCGACGTTATAGGCGGTGGAGAACACGTAGCGGCGGGAGATGAATCCGGTAAGTCCCGCTAAGAGCCCGACGATCACGATGTGAACGACGTCGGTGTGAAGGGCCGTGGAGTGCTTCACCAAGGCGTGGTCGATGGCGCCGTTGAGCATGTTCGGCACCAGCGTTTGGAAGATCAAACTGACGAATGAAAGCCCGATCGCAGTGAAGAACGTCGCGCGGTGCGAAGCGATCACCGGCAGGATGCGCCGCCACCACGAGAGCGTCTTATCCCGAGATATCCGCACCCTCGGACCGGGATAGTTCGAGGTGATGCCGCCAAGGGGATTGGCCGATTCGGGCTCCACTTCCTGCTCTCGGACGCGTTCGGAACGCGAAGAGAGGAAAGAAGCCATCGATCAAGATTACCGGTCGACCGTTACACCCAACCGTGGCGCGAAGGGTTGCGGCACGCGAGCGCGGTACTCGACCCCGACGTAGTGTGACCTCGTGCCATCACTACAGGTCATCAATCATCCCGTCGTCGCCGACAAGGTTCGACGTCTGCGCGACGTCACGACGTCCAACGCGGACTTCTTGCGCCTGGCGGGCGAGATCTCGAGATTCGTCGCGTACGAGGCCTTTCGCGAGACGCCGGTCACGGTTACGACCGTCGACACGCCGGTCCTCAAGGGTGCGCCGGCGGTGCGCATCGATACCGAGTATCTGATCGTCCCCATCCTTCGCGCCGGTCTCGGTATGAGTCCCGCCGTCCAAGAGGTCTTGCCCCATCACCGCGTGTGTCTCGTCGGACTTCGTCGCAACGAAACGACGTTGAAGCCCGACGTGTACCTCGACGGATTGCCGGAGTCGCTCACCGGGGTGCACGTGGTGCTCTGTGATCCGATGTTGGCGACCGGAGGTTCGTTGGTGTGTGTCCTGGACATGCTGCGTGCGCGTGGCGCTGGTGACGTGACCGTCTTGTGTCTGATCGCGGCCCAGCCCGGCGTGGACTACGTCTTCTCTCAGCATCCCGACGTCGCCATCGTGGCGGCCGCGCTCGACGCGGAACTCAATGACGTGGGCTACATCACGCCCGGTCTCGGCGACGCCGGCGATCGGCTGTTCGGTCCGCCGGCGCGCTGACTACAATCCGATGTCCTCGTTCCAGAGGTCGGGGTGTTCGAGGATAAAGGTGCCCAGTAGTTCGGTGCAGGCCGGGTCGTCCAACACGACGATCTCGACGCCGAGTTCGGCCAGCCAGTCGTGACCGCCGTGAAAGGTCGTCGCTTCACCGATCACCACGGCGCCAATGTTGAACTGTCGCACGAGTCCCGAGCAGTACCAGCACGGCGAGAGCGTGGTGACCATCACGGTGTCCGGGTAGTCGCGACGACGACCGCCCTTTCGGAACGCGTCGGTCTCGGCGTGCACCGACGCGTCGCGTTCTTGGACCCGACGGTTGTGGCCCGAACTGATCAGGGTGCCGTCGCGCAAGTACAGCGCGGCGCCAATTGGAATACCGCCTTCACTCAGACCGAGGACGGCTTCGTCGTAGGCCGTCACGAGCATTCTTCGAGCGAGGTCACGGTCGAGGGGTGATTTGGATGAACTCATCGGCTAAGTATGCTCGCTCAGCGTGGGCGAACGTACGTACTCAGTTGACATCGGCACGCAGCGCGTTGAACTGCCTCTCGTCTCGTTGAATGAGCA
>CALGFJ010000225.1 GCA_937881055.1 uncultured Acidimicrobiaceae bacterium
GACCCCTCGCTCACGATCAATTCGCTCTCGTGCGCGTCGGCCGGCAACTGCGCCGCGGTCGGCAGTTTCGAGGACACGCACAGTACCGGCCAGAGCTTCGTCGCCAGTGAGGTCGGTGGCGTATGGAAGCGGGCCCAGGAGCTGGCGCTGCCGTCGGGCGCGTCGACGACCACGCAGAACAGCGAAGTTCATTCGGTCGATTGCTGGTCGCCGGGCAACTGCAGCGCCATCGGGAGTTACGTCAACGACACGCAGCCCTCGGGCCACGCCGAAGGTCTCGAAGTGAACGAGGTTCGCGGTGTGTGGGGCCGAGCTCAAGCGACCAAGGTTCCCGCCGACGCCAACGTCAACCCGTACGTGGCGATCAACCAGGTGGCCTGCACTAACGGCGGGAACTGTGTCGCGGTAGGTTCCTACATCCGCGACGACAACGCGACCGAGGGCCTCTTGATCACCGAGGTCCAGGGCGCGTGGCAGAGCGCGACTGAAGTCGTCCTTCCCGGGAACGCCAACGCCTACCCGAGTGCGGGACTCGGCGAGGTGACGTGCGTCACGACGAACAACTGCACCGCCATTGGCACCTACACGAACGCCGCCGGTGACGTCGAAGGCATGGTCGTGAGCGAAACGCGGGCCACGTGGGCGAGGGGCCTGGCCATGACGATGCCAAGTGGCGCCGCGGCCAATCCGCACACGTTCTTCTACGGCTACGGCGGTCTCACGTGCCCGTCCACGGGCAACTGCAGCGCCGGGGGTCAGTACCTCGTCGGCACCAGCACCTACGAGGGTTTCTTCATCAACGAAGTCAACGGATCGTGGCTCGCCGCGACCGAGATGGCGCTGCCCGCGGGGGCCCAGATGGCCGGCCGGAACGGCGGCGTGGTCGCGGTCTCGTGTCGCTCCGTCGGCAACTGCAGTGCGGGGGCCGCGTACCTCGACGGCTCGAGTGAATATCAGGCGCTCGTCGTGAACGAGGTTGCGGGCCAGTGGCAGACCGGTCAGAAGATAACGCTGCCGACGGGCAACAACACCGTCGGTGTCGATGGGGGCGTCTACGGACTGGTCTGTCACGCCACGGGACCCTGCACGGCGACCGGCAGTTACCTCAAGGACCTGACCAACTACGCGGGGTTCACCGTCACCACCAGTTAGTCACTGGCGAAACGGATGTGGACTCGACGCCAATTTCGGCACTCTCATCCGAGCGATGACGCTGCCCGGGGACGGGTGGCAGTACTGCGCGATGCCGAGGTCGCCCGCGACCGACAAGAACATGAAGGCGTCCTCGCGCGAAAAGCCCCACTCGTCGACCAACAACTTCGACGCCTCCTCGCACGCGTGTTGCAGAGCCTCGTCCAAGTCACCGACGGACGTGCCGTGCGTGTAGAACGCGTCGGCCGTCTCGGTGATGGGCCAGCCACCGTGCTTTTCCTTGATCACGTCAACCCTGATCACGCCGACGCCGCCGATCTCAACGCCCGTCCCCGAGATCTCGCCGTCACCCATCGCGGCGTGCATGTCGCCAATGGCGAGCTGCGCGCCGCTCTGGAAGACCGGGAGGTGAATCGTCGCGCCGATGCCGTTCACGTGATCATCCATGTTGCCGCCGTGTCGGTCGGCGAAGAACGTCGAGACGTCACCAGACTCTGGCGAGACGCCGATGACGCCGAACATGGGGCGCGCGGGGAACGATACGTGGTCGTTCATCGAGACGACGCCGTCGACGACCTTGAAGATCCTCGTCGTCGGTGAATGGACCGTGTCGATGAGCTGCCCCCACTCGGGGATGCACATCGCCGCGCCCTTCCCGTTCGGTCGAATGTCGAGCAACGTCACCGACAACGTGTCACCCGGCTCGGCGCCGCGAACGGCGATGGGACCCGTCGCGCTGTTCACCCGAGTGAGATCAAGCTTCTCGAGCGTGTCCTCTTCGCTCTGCACCTGTCCGGTGAAGCAGTCCCACGTCTCGATTTCAATGATGGTACCGGGGTCGACGGTGACGACGGGCTGACGTCCGGCGTCAAAGGACCAGACGTGCTCGTCACGACCGATCTTCACTGAGGGGCTCTGCATGGGGTCTCCGTCCGTGTCGGTTCCAAGAGTAAATCACGCTGTCGTGACGGATGAACACGATCATTGTGGCGAGGACGGGAAAGTTTCATCCGATTAACACCTCGTGATAGCGCACGCTTCACCTTGCGGTAACCCAACCTACTTACGTTGAGGACGTGGCACGTCGGCGATCTCCAAATCCCCCTTTGACATCGAGCCGTGCCGCCCTTCGCCACGAACCGTCCTGGGAACTCGCGTGAGCGCGACCGACGTCGAAAGCCGCCACGTGATCCTCGTCGTCGAGGACGAGGAGAGTTACCAGGACGCCCTGAACATCGGACTGACCGTCGAGGGATTCGTCGTCGTCGGCGCGACCAACATCGCCCAGGCCCGTCAGCTCATGTTGTCGGCGAAGCCGGACCTCGTGTTGTTGGACATCATGTTGCCGGACGGCTCCGGGATCGACTACTGCCGCGAGCTCTACGATTCGACGCGCACGCCGGTCATCATGGTCACCGCTCGCTCGAGCGAAGTGGACGTCGTGCTGGGACTCGAGATCGGCGCCGCGGACTACGTCACCAAACCATTTCGCCTCCGCGAACTCATCGCACGTATCCGCGCGGTGCTGCGCCGACCACTGACCAACGCCGACGATGAGATCGTCTCCTTCGGAGACTTGCGCATCGACTTCGTCCGGCGAACGGTCACGCGTCGCGGCCAGGAGATCGAACTCAGTCGCAAGGAGTTCGACCTCCTCGCACTGTTCGCGTCGCGGTTGGGTCAAGTGGTCACCCGCGAGGTCTGTCTCGACACGTTGTGGTGGGGACTCGAACTCTCGGACACCCGTACCCTGGACACGCACGTCAAGCGTTTACGCCAGAAGATCGAGGACGATCCCGCGAACCCTCGACACCTCATCACCATCCGTGGAGTTGGTTTCCGGCTCGACCCGTAACCTGCGTTGATGCAGACAGGCGACCTCGCCCCCGACTTCAAACTCAAGGACCAAAGCGGTAATGACCGCACACTCTCGACGATGCTGCTGAACGGACCGGTCGTTCTCTTCTTTTACCCCGCCGCGATGACCAAGGGTTGCACCAAGGAGTCGTGCCACTTCCGCGATCTGGCCTCAGAGTTCGCCGCGCTCGGCGCGCAGCGCCTCGGCATCTCGATGGACAGCGTGGAGAAGCAGGCCGAGTTCACGACGAAGAACGACTTGGACTACCCGCTCCTCGCCGACGTGAACGGCGAGGTCGCCGAACACTACGGAGTGAAACGTTCGCTGGACCTCTTGAAGGTGAGGCGCGCGACGTTCGTCATCGGTCAAGACCAGCGGATCGCCGAGATCATCAACAGCGAATTGAGCATGAACGCCCACGCCGACAAATCTCTCGACGCACTGCGACTATTGAGGGCCTAACCGGCGATTATGGCCGCGGCCGGGTCGTGCAAGAAGCGACCAATGTGTGACAGGACCGCCGACGCCATCGCTCCGTCGACCTGGCGGTGGTCGAAGGCCAGGGCCAGTTCGACGACCTGGCGCACGACGACTTCGTCGTCAACGACCCACGGGGCCTTGGCGATCTGACCCACGGCGAGAATCGCCCCAGTGCCGGGCGGCAGGATCGGGATCGCGGCGTCGACTCCGAAGGGACCGACGTTCGTGATGCTCAATGTCGTGCCGATCATGTCGTTGGGCGTCGTCGTCCCCTCGCGAGCCTTGTCGACGAGCACGGTCA
>CALGFJ010000226.1 GCA_937881055.1 uncultured Acidimicrobiaceae bacterium
GGTTCTTCACGTCACGGAAGTACTCGGCCATGGTCAACGCGGCGAGGGCGACGCGCAGTCGCACGCCCGGCGGTTCGTCCATCTGCCCGTAGACGAGGGCGGTCTTTTCGATAACGCCGGACTCGCGCATCTCCAACAAGAGGTCGGTACCCTCACGGGTGCGCTCGCCCACGCCGGCGAAGACCGACACGCCCTCGTGGAGCTCGGCCACGCGACGAATCATCTCCATGATGAGGACGGTCTTACCGACACCGGCCCCGCCGAAGAGGCCGATCTTGCCTCCCTGGACGTACGGGGCGAGGAGGTCGACGACCTTGATGCCGGTTTCGAACATCGTGGCGTGCGGCTCGAGCTGGTCGAAGTTGGGCGCGCTGCGGTGGATCTCCCAGTAGTCCTCGACCGGTCCGATGTCGTCGGTGTCGAGCGACTCGCCGATCACGTTGAAGACGTGCCCGAGGACGGCGTCCCCGACGGGCACGGTGATCCCGCGCCCGGTCTGTCGCACGACGGCGCCGCGAACGAGACCGTCGGTCGGCTTCATGCACACGCACCGGACGCGGCCCTCGCCGATCTGTTGGGCCACTTCGCCGGTCACCGTGATCGTGGCGCCGTCGATGACGATGTCGACTTCGACGGCGTGGTTGATCTCGGGCAACGAGTGCGGCGGGAACTCCACGTCCACGACCGGTCCGGCGATCGCGACGACGCGCCCCGTCTCGAGCGTGGTCTTTTCTGGAGCGATGGTCATTTGTTTCTCACTTTCCCGAGCGGAGCGCTTCGGCGCCGCCCACGATTTCCATGATTTCGGTGGTGATCGAGTCCTGGCGGGCCCGGTTCATGATGCGACTGAGGTTCTGACCGAGTTCGTCGGCGTTATCGGTCGCCGCGGCCATCGCGCGCTGCTGACTGATGTGAAATGACGCCGCACCTTCGAGGAGCGCGGAGAAGATCTCGCTCTCGAGGGCCTTGGGGGCCAGCGTGATGAGGAGCTGCTCGACCTCGGGCTCGAACTCGGTGTAGCCCTTCAAGACCTTCGGGGCTTCGACCTCGGGCAACGCCGGCAGCGTTAATGGCAACAACTGCTCCACTTCAACGCCTTGGGTCGCCGCCGACAGGAACCGCGTCGAGACCAGGAGGACTTGTTGGGCGTCTCCCGAGACGAACGGCGCGGCGACGGTGGCGGCGATGCGTCGCGCGTCCGTGAACGTCGGGCGATCGGACATACCGACAAAGCCCTCGTCCACGGCGATGCCGCGGAAACGGTAGAAGCCGCCGGCCTTCTTCCCGACGCTGAAGAGCCGCACGATGGTGCCTTCGCCTTCGAGCTTTCGAACGAGTCGCTCGCCGGCGCGCATCACCGACGAGTTGTACGCACCGGAAAGTCCGCGGTCGCCGGTCAGCACCAACACGATGGCCGATTCGACGTGCTCGGGCATCGCGAGGAGCT
>CALGFJ010000227.1 GCA_937881055.1 uncultured Acidimicrobiaceae bacterium
GCGCGGTGCCGGTCGCGGTTCGTGACGGTCACCTCGACCTCGAGTCGATTCATACTGACGACATCGCCCGTGCTCTCGTGCTGTGGGCGAACTCGCCGTCGAACCCAACCGGGCACCTCGACGACCTCGAGGCGATCGCCGCGTGGGGCCGTCGCCACGAAGTTCTGGTGGCGAGTGACGAGTGCTACGCGGAGTTCACTTGGGCCGGTCGGCCACGTTCAATTCTCGAACACGGCTCCAACGGCGTCCTCGCACTGCACTCGAGCTCCAAGCGATCGAACCTCGCCGGACTACGCGCCGGCTTCTACGCCGGTGACGAGGATTTGGTCGGATTTCTTAAGTCGGTGCGCCAGCACGCGGGGTTCATGGTGCCCGCACCGATCCAGGCGGCCGTTGCCGTCGCATTCGGCGATGACGATCACGTGGCGCTTCAACGTGAGCGCTACTGGTCTCGCCTGACCATGATGTCCGACGCCCTTCGCTCGTTCGGCGTGAACGCGCCGATGCCCGAAGGTTCCTTCTACCTCTGGTGTTCGAAGGAGGGCCTCGACGGATGGTCCCTGGCCAGTGAGATCGCGGAGCGTTCGGCGCTCGTCGTCAGCCCCGGTGAACTCTACGGTGACGACGGACGAAACTTTGTGCGAGTGGCGGTCGTTCAGAGCGACGAACGACTCGCCGTCGCCGCCGCCAGACTCCGGGGCGATTGATCGTCGCCAGTACGATGGCGACATGAGCGATCTCGAAACTCGCATCAATCAGTGGTACGACGACATCGCGTCCATGACGCCGGAGAACATCGAAGCGCGCCGTGACGTCGAGCTCGTCATCACGAAACTCGATGACGGTCAGTTGCGCGTCGCCGAGATTGGCTCGACCGGTGAAGTGATCGTGCACGAATGGGTCCGCAAGGCGATCCTCCTCCTCTTTCGCCTGCGCGGACTGGAACGTAGCGAAGTAGGCCCATTCGAATACCTCGACCGATTGGAACTGAAGCGCGACTACGAGCGACGGGGCGTGCGAGTGGTTCCCGGCGCGTCGGCTCGTCGGGGCAGTTTCCTCAGTCGCGGGGTGATCCTGATGCCGAGCTACGTCAATATCGGCGCGTGGGTCGGACCGAACACGATGGTCGACACCTGGGCCACGGTCGGCAGCTGCGCCCAGATCGGGGCCAACGTGCACCTCTCGGGCGGCGTCGGCATCGGCGGTGTCCTCGAGCCAGCGAACGCGGTTCCGGTCGTGATCGAAGATGACGCGTTCATCGGCAGTCGTTGCATCGTTACGGAAGGTGCTCGCGTAGGTCGCGGCTCCGTCCTCGGCGTGGGCACGGCGCTCGGTCCAACCATTCCGGTGATCGACGCCGCGACCGGCGAAGAGGTATCGCGGGGATACGTCCCTGACTACTGCGTGGCCGTATCGTCAAGTCGCAAACGCGAATTCGCCGGCGGCGAGTTCTTCTTGCCGTGCGTCCTCATCATTCGACGCTTGAGCGAAGGCGAGCGCCACAACAAGGTCGCCCTCAACGACATTCTGCGCGAACACGGCGTCGCCACGTGAGCCGACTGGACGACGCGATGGCGCTGGTCGCCATTGACTCCGTGAGTCGTGGCGAGGCGACGATCGCCCACCACGTCGCGGTGGTCCTGGGGCGCAATCCCGATCTCGACGTCGAGCGGATCGGCGACAACGTCGTCGCTCGAACGACGGGTCACCACGCGACGCGCCTGTTGGTCGCCGGTCACCTGGACACGGTCCCGGGCGACGCGAGCGAGGCAAGGATCGTGGGCGACGAGCTTCACGGCGTCGGTGCGTGCGATATGAAGGGCTCGCTGGCCGTGATGCTCGAGTTGGCCTCGACGCAAACGCCGCGCTCCGTCGAAGTCACTTGGGTCTTTTACGCGCGCGAGGAGATCTCGCGAAGTGAGTCCGGACTCTTGGAGATCGCCGAACTCCGGCCGGAACTTTTGGACGCCGACGCCGCGATTCTCGCCGAACCAACCGACGGCCGCGTCGAGGCGGGTTGTCAAGGGACGCTGCGCGTGTCGATTGAGATGATCGGTGCGCGAGCTCATACGGCCCGGCCGTTCACGGGACGAAACGCCATCCACCGATTGGGCGACGTCATCACGAGGGTGGCGAACTACGAACCGCGGGCTGCGGTGATTGACGGAATCGAATACGTTGAGCAGCTCCAGGTCGTTGACATCGCCGGGGGAGTGGCGCCGAACGTGGTGCCCGATCGAGCACTGTGCACGTTGAACCACCGTGTCGCTCCCGATCGGACGAAGGATGAGGCCTTCACATGGCTGGTCGCTTTCCTGCACGATGTCACCGGCGAAGGGGACACGATACGTCTCGTGGACTGGGCACCCTCGGCGCAGCCTTCGATGACGAACGACCGCCTGAAGGCGCTGGTAGCACTGACGGGCGAGGCGGCGAAGGGAAAGGTCGGCTGGACGGACGTGGCGACGTTCGCCGAATTGAAGATACCGGCCGCGAACTTCGGTGCCGGAGATCCCTTGTTAGCCCATCGAAGCGACGAATTCGTGACACTGGTGCAGTTGGATCAGTTCGCCACTGTGCTTTCGGAATGGCTGCACTGAGTCGCTAGTAACTTCTCAGGACCGAGATGACCTTGCCGAAGAGGAAGACTTCACGAGCGTCAAATTCCATCGGCTCCATGGTCGAATTCTCGGGCTTGAGGACCACTCTCGATCCCTGCGGGAAATAGCGCTTCACCGTCGCCTCACCGCCCGGTATCTCGGCAACCACGATCTCGCCCTTGTTTGCCGTTGTCTGGCGCTGCACGACGAGGAAGTCACCCGGGAGGATGCCGGCTTCAATCATCGACTCACCGCGGACTTCCAACACGAAACTGTCGCCGCGACCGGCGAACTGCTCGGGAATCGACATGAGTTCGTGCGCAATCTCCTGGGCGAGGACGCCGGTGCCCGCGGCTACGTCACCAACGAAGGGGATGTAGCGGATGCGCTGATCGGGTGCGGGATTCTCGACGTCCAGGCGTACGGTCAGCGTCCGGGGCTGCTGCGGATTCTTTTCGATGTATCCGGCGCGCTTCAGCACTTCGATGTGATTGGCGACCGTCGCCGGCGATTTGAGACCAACGTGATCACCGATCTCTCGAATGGTCGGGGGGAAATTGCGCTCTCGTTGACACGAGATGATGAATTCAAGGATCTGGCGACGCATGGGAGTGAGAACTTCAGCCACGGGCTTCCTTTCAGGTACGAACAGTTGTTCGTAGGTTACCGCAGAAGCGAACCGAAATCAAACACCTGTTCGTAGTCAATTCAAGACGAATCGTTCGAGTGAATCGCGATCAATGATCGCTGCCCAAGAGTGACGACGACGTTGGCGTGTCAAATCTGGCGTAAGCAGAGTCCGCAAAAAGAATGCGTGAACGTGGTGTAAACGCTGCATGACATTGGCGGTCAGATTTCACCCCGACCTTACATTTCGTTCACCCAATGATAAGTTCTCGTGATGGCGAATGCCGAATTGTTCCGAGAGGGGAATGAATGAAATTAGGGATCAAGAGAATGGGCGTGGTCGTCGCGACCGCGTCACTGGCGTTATCAGGTGTAGCTGCGATTGCCTCAACTGGTGCGTCAGCGGCGGCGAAGAAGCCGGTGCACTTGAAGACGTACGAGATTGGCTACCAGGGTCCGCTTTCCGGTGGAAACGCTGCTACGGGTCTGTACGAAAAGTATGGCGCGCAGTTGGCGGTCAAGCAGTGGGACGCCAACAAGAAGCGTAAGTTCAATATCAAGCTCGTTCCCGGTGACGACCAGGGTGACCCCACAATCGCCCCGACCGTTGCGACCGGATTCGTTCTGAACCAGAACCTCTACGCGATCGTCGGACCGGCGTTCTCCGGTGCCACCGTCGCGTCGTTGCCAATTTACGGCGCGAACCACGTGGCGATGGTGAGCCCTTCGGCAACCCGCGTCTCGATCACGGTGAAGGACCCAACGGCAAGCCCATCCGGTCCGCTGAACACGTATCACAACTTCTTCCGAGTGGTTGCGAACGACGGCGTTCAGGGCCCGGCTGACGGCACATACCTGCAGAAGAAGTACGGCACTGGCAAGATCCTCGTGATCTCTGACACCAGCACCTACGGTGCCGGTCTCGCGAGCCAGGTCGCTGCTGCAGTGACGACCGCTGGTGGATCGCTCGCTAATGGTGGCCAAATCCTGAGCCTTCCGTACTCGAACGCCTGCACCGCAGGTGGTACCGGTACGAGTGACGCAGTGACGGCCAACCTCACGGGTGTATCGGCGGTCTTCTATTCCGGTTACTACTGTGACTTTGCTCAGGTTGTCGACAACCTCGTTGGTACCCAGAAGTACGCGGGCGCCATCATGAGTGGCGACGGATCGGATGAGCCACAGTTCATCACGACCCTGTCGAACCCGGCCGACGGCAACGGTGTCTTGCTCACCTGCGCGTGCTCGAACTCACAGAGTGCCGCGTGGACTACCCAGTACACGGCCGTTGCTCACGAGGCACCTGGTCCGTACGCGGCTGAGTCCTACGACGCCGCGAACCTGGTCATGACCGCGATGTCGAAGGTCAAGGGCACGATGACCCGCACCAAGGTTCTCGCGCAGATCAAGACGATTACCTACAAGGGAATCACCAAGACAATCAAGTTTGACGCCAACGGTGACGTAAAGGGAACCGCGATCTTCGTTAACAAGGTTGTAGGTTCCAAGATCGTTCAGCTGGGGCTTGAGTAAGCCGTAGTTGTTCAGCCTTTCCAGAGGGCCGGCTGCTTTCGAGCAGCCGGCCCTCTGCAATCTGCTCGGCGCCACACTGAATCTCAGATAGTTTGTCTGGTGTGCATTTCGTAAGGGGAGTTGATGGCTAGTTTCGTGGCGCTGGGCATCTTCACCGGCCTCATCTACTCCCTAGTGGCCATCGGTTACACCCTCGTGTACGGGGTCCTTCGCCTCATCAACTTCGCGCACAGCGAAGTGCTCATGAGCGGGGGTTTCGCCGGCTACTACTTCTTGCACTACACGATGAAGACCACGGATGTCTCGACGACACTTCGGGTGTTGATTCTCATCGGCGCCGTGGTGGCCAGCGGCGCGGTGGGCGCCATCGTCGCGATCGGCATTGAGCGCTTCGCCTACCGTCCCCTACGTCGACGCAACGCGCCGAAATTGACGTATTTGATCTCGGCGATCGGCGCATCCTTCTTTCTCTCCAACTTTGCGGGCAAGGCCTTCGGTCACAATCCGTCCGCCACCGCCCAGCCCATTACTTCCAACTACTCCTGGAAGATCCTGGGCGCCCAGATTTCAGCGTTTGACGTGGTCCTGCTCCTAGTGACCGCCGTCTTGTTTCTCGCGGTGAACACCCTCGTCACGAAGAGCAAGGTCGGTCGCAGCATTCGAGCGGTCGCCCAGGACGCGGAAACAGCGAGTCTCATGGGCGTGAATGTCAACTCGACCATTGCGTCGACGTTCGCCATCGGCGGCTTCATGGGGGGTGTCGCTGGACTATTCATAGCGATGAGCACGACCGTTGACTTCAACATGGGCTTCACCCCGGCCCTGCTCGCCTTCACCGCGGCGGTCCTCGGCGGCATCGGCAACATTCGAGGCGCCATGGCCGGAGGCGTGCTACTCGGTATCTTCATGTACGTACCGATTTACTGGATCCACCAGCCGTTCTATGAGCCGGTGATCGGATTCACCATCCTGGTCCTCGTTCTGATGGTGCGTCCGACCGGTCTGTTTGGCGAAAGTCTGGGGAGGTCGGCGTGATCGGGCCGTCGCGGATATTGCCCAAATGGAGGTTGGATCTGGAAGACCTTCGCCTCTTCTCGACGTGCCTCGCCGGTGGGTTACTGCTCGCGGTCATGACCGGGCCCGAGGGCGACCTGTCGACGCCGTTGTACACGGTCGGTCACGCACTCTTCACGACGCACGTCATCGGATTCATCATCTTTGGCGTCGTGCTCGGTGCCTTCATGGTCTACAACAAGAAGGTTCGCTCGGGCATCTTGAATGCCACGGGGCGCAACTGGATCAAAGCCATTCCGACGAATGTGAAGTCGTTCATATTGAGTTCCGGTCTCATCGAGAAAATCATCATTGGCGTCGTGGCGCTCGTGGCCGCGCTCCTCATCGCGGACTTCACGGGACCGAATGTGTCGAACAAGATGTCGTGGAATCAATTGGTCGGTCAGTTGCTGCACACGCGCACCTACGGCTACATCGCCATCGTCTTCTGGTTACTCAATACGATGCGCGTGCGCGCGCGCTCGAAGGATGAGGTGTCGAAGGCGCCGAGCTTCTTCGACGCCAAGTGGGTGAAGGTGCTCGGGGGAGTGCTCGCCGGTCTCGTCTTCGCGGCCTGTGCCGACCCCTGGCTCCCCGTGCGCTTCAGCCTCTCGTACTTCAAGTGGAGCGGCTCGAGCGATAGAGATTTCTTCCACCACTGGACCACGTACTTGTGGACCTTCTGCGGACTCCTCATCGGCATCCGAGCGGCACTCCAGGACCAGATGCAGCGGCGCGCGGTCGTCGTGAGCCGTTGGAAGGCGCGACACATAAAGGTGAGTGCCAACACGCGCTTCGCGCTCTATGCGGGTGCCCTCTTCATCGCCGTCGAGGCACCGAAGTTCATCTCACCGTTCTGGCAGGAGACGATCTTCCAACAAATCGGGATCTTCTGCCTGTTGGCGGTCGGACTCAACGTGGTCATCGGATTCGCCGGACTGCTCGACCTGGGTTACGTCGCGTTCTACGCCCTCGGGGCCTACACCAACGCGTACTTCAGTGGCGCGTTGCCGATACATCCCCCCTTCACCATCAACACGTTCTTCGTCGTACCGCTGGCGATTCTCGTCGCGATGTTGGCCGGCGTCATTTTAGGACTGCCGACGTTGCGTCTCAGTGGCGACTATTTGGCCATCGTCACGCTCGGTTTCGGTGAGATCATCTACGTCCTCGCGAGTAACTTGACGAACATCACCGACGGCGCGGCCGGGACCGGTCCGGCGGGAAGTTTCTCCATGAACCTGCCGGGTGTTCACTTCGCCCTCAGCGGCTTCGCCATTCAAGACGACCTCAATTTCTACTATCTGCTCTTGGCGTTCATCATTCCGATCCTGTTCTTCTTCAACTCGTTGAACCATTCGAAGGTCGGTCGTTCGTGGGCCGCCATCCGAGAGGACGAGACCGCGGCCCGGTCGCTCGGTATCAACGGTCTGAAGTACAAGGTCATGGCCTTCGCGATTGGCGCGAGCACTTCCGGGGTCGCCGGAGTGCTTTCATCAGCGAAACTCGGTCCGATCTTCCCCTCGGACTTCGCCCTGCAGGTTTCGATCACGGTCGTGGTCCTGGTCATCTTCGGCGGTATGGGGTCGATCACGGGCGTGTTGTTGGGCGCGGCGTTCATCGGCTGGATACTGCAGTTCCTGATCTTCCACTCGTTCATTGACTACAACCAGGCTGACAAATACATGTACCTCGGGGCGATCTTGATTCTCACGATGATCTTCCGTCCGCAGGGGATGATCCCCTCGAAACGCCGAATGCGCGAATTCAAAAATGCCGAGGCCGATCTCGGGTCCGCTGACGCCGTGGGCCCGGCCGTGGGTGGTGGACTGACGTGAGCGACGTGACCAACACCACGACGCCCGTGATGACGACGGACAATATCTTCGAAGTGCAGAACGTGACCCTTCGATTCGGCGGCGTGACGAGTCTCAACAACGTCTCTCTTGAACAGCATCGAGGGGAGATTCTGGCGGTCATCGGACCGAACGGGGCCGGCAAGACCTCACTCTTCAACTGTTTGACGGGGGTCTATCGTCCCCAAGAAGGGATCATCAACTTCCACGCCGCCAAACACGGCACGGTCGACCTCGTCGGCAAGCAGCCGCATCGAATCTGTCACATGGGCGTCGCGCGCACGTTTCAGACGAGTCGCATGTTCAACGCCCTCACGACGTTCGAGAACATCAAGATCGGCGTGGAGGCCAGTCAGAAGTCGGGTCCGATCGGCGCGATGCTTCACTTGCCGCGCACGCGTCGCGAGGAGCGAGAGTCCGACCACCGGACACTGGATCTACTTGAGTTGGTGGGTTTGACGCACCGGTTGAACACGATGGCCGACTCCCTGCCCTACGGCGACCGCCGTCGCCTCGAGATCGCTCGCGCGCTGGGAACGAATCCCGAAGTGTTGTTGCTCGACGAACCCGCCGCCGGTACCAACCCTTCCGAGAAACTGGCGCTCGCCGAATTGATCCGCACCATCAACAAAGAGACCGGTACCTCAATCCTGTTGATCGAGCACGACATGCGACTCGTGATGTCGCTGGCCGAGCGGATCTACGTCCTCAACTTCGGTGAGGTGATCGCCTCCGGTCAGCCAGCTCAAATTCAGCAGAATCCCGAAGTCGTCGCCGCCTACTTGGGCGCGACTGCGGATGAGGGCGACGCCTGATGAGTGAGACGATGCTGAGCCTCGACCACGTTGAGGTCCGCCACGGGTCCGTGCCGGCGATTCGCGACCTCTCACTCACGGTTGGCAAGGGCGAGATCGTCGCCCTGTTGGGTGCGAATGGCGCCGGTAAGACGACGACGCTACGAATGATCTCCGGATTGCACCGACCGTATGCGGGCACGGTCACGCTGGATGGAAAGGACATCACCACGACGCCGGCCCACCATCTCGTAGAGATGGGACTCTGTCACATACCCGAAGGGCGACACATATTCGGGACGATGTCGGTGCTCGAGAATTTGGAGATGGGTGCGTTTCGACGCAAGGGTAACTACAGTGACGAGTTCGATCACATCTTCACGCTCTTCCCCGTCCTTGGTGAACGGCGTAAGCAACTCGGCGGAACGCTGAGTGGTGGCGAACAACAGATGCTCGCCATCGGCCGCGCCCTCATGGCCAAGCCGCGCATTCTGCTGCTCGACGAACCTTCGCTCGGACTCGCTCCCAAGATCATCACGGCGATCTTTGAGATCATCACGCAGATTCGCTCCGAAGGCGTCACGATCTTGCTGGTCGAACAGAACGCCAACCAAGCGCTTCGGATCGCGGACCGCGGCTACGTGCTCGAACTCGGTCACGTGCTCTATCAGGACACGGCGCCGGCGCTCTTGGGTGACGACCGTATTCGGCGCGCCTACCTCGGTCAATAACCGACATCGACCGGTGGCACGTGGCGTTGAGACGTGACAGATATCGAAGACCTTCATCCGAGCGCACGACGGGTCGCCGAAGCGCTTCAACGACGCGGTGTCCAAGGTCCTTTCCTCGAATTTGACGCCTCGACGAAGACCGCGGCGGACGCCGCGCGAGTTCTCGAGTGCGAAGTCGGTGCCATTGCCAGCTGTCTCGTTTTCGTGCTGGACGAGGAGCCCGTCGTCATCATCAAGAGCGGTGCCTTTCGCGTCGACCTCGAACTGTTCGCCGCACTCGCACGCGGTGCGATCGTTCGGCGTGCGTCTCCCGAAGAGGTTCGCGCGGCCACGGGACAACCCATTGGCGGCGTGTCGCCGATCAACTGGCCCGAAGAACTCCGCGTCTTCATCGACGATTCACTGTCGCACTTCGAGCGCGTCTGGTCGGCCTGCGGTACACCGAACGCAGTCTTCGCCACGACGTTCGCGGAACTACAGACGTTGACGAACGCGACCGCGCTCACTTTGGGCGCGTGAGTTGACCACCTCGATCGTCATACGCGAACGCTGCAGCGACGTCCACGGCTCTCATTCGCAATGACCGGTCGTGGTGACGAAGATTGAGACGACGAATTCAGCGGGTGAGCGTTCGCTGACGGTAATGCGGGTGTATTCGTTGCCTAGCATCGAGGATGCTCATGTTTTCGGAAATATCTAAAGAAGAGGACACGCGTTCATACGGGCTCGCGCGTGCTGGAGTCAATCCGCACCGCGAAACCCCAACCCGACATCGGACATCATTCGTCGCGCGGCGCGTCCCTGGATTCGCTCGTCGGCTCACGATATATTCACTCGCCCTGGGACTGTTGTCGGGGGTCGTGGGGAGTTCGTTGGCCCCGGAATCGTCGGCGGCCGCGACGAGCAAGGACAAGGTTCTCTTCGTTGCCGTGAGCAACTCCTACAACGCTGCCGTGACCGAATTCAACGTCGCCATCGAATCCTTCTCGGCGTGTCCGTCGGCGTCGTGCGTCGCGGGGGCGATTGAAGGTGCGGGCGATACCCGTTTCTACAAAGCCACGGTCGCACTTGAGAAGAAGGGGCCGTACCCCTCCGGGGTCTCGAAGAACGTTGACGAATACGTCGGCAACCTCATTGCGATCCAGAAGGACATCAATGCGGTGGCCAAGGCCAAGACAATCGCCGCTCAAAAGGTGATCACTTCTGGCAAGCTCGAAATCGACGTGGATAATCTCGCGTTTCGCGGCATGCAGATCCTTATCTACCTGGGAGAACAGAAGAAGTTCTAGTTCGGATCTCGATTCGTCAAAGAAGTTCGAATTCTCACGACCGAATTCGTGGCCTCCGTGGCCACTCGACGATCACAGGTACTTGGCGACGAACCCACTGAGCGCAGATTTAAGTTGTGGCGAGAACGGTAGGTTCTTCGTGTAATCCGTTCCGGTGAGGCTGGCGTCGACCTTCAGCACGTGATCGACGCCAAACAAATGCACGAAGTCAAGTTTCGCCGTTGACGTGGTGAGCCCACCGGCCACCCGTGTCACTTGATTGCACGACACTTGAACGTCATCGTTGCTGCACGTGAGAAAGACCGGTGTGCCCTTGGCGAGCTCGCGGGAGAGAACGGCCGGATCGAATTTGTCGGCCTGGGCGAGGTAGAGGGCGTTCGTCGGATTGAGGAGACTCGCGAGTCCGTACGGGAGATTGGCCTTGACGGTGCCCTTGGTACGCAACTGCGCGGTCGCGTGTGCGAGATCCTTCTCGACGGTCTTCTCCAACGATTTCGTGATGGCGCCCGACTTCACTTGCGCCACCAACGATGCGTCGACTTGGACGGTGATGAGATCGAGGTAGCGCAGACTGAGCGGCTCGATCAGGCCCAGTGCGTGTATGGGCGGCGTGGGTCCGGCATGCCCGGTGGCCAAGAGGAGCGCGAACAGAGCTCCTTCACTGTGCCCGAAGACCCCGAGCTCGTGGCCGTTGACGTCCTTCTCCTTCGCGAGGAACTCGAGCGCACTTCGAGCTTCCTGCTCGAACACCGACACGCCGATCGAGGCTGGATCCAGCGCGAACGGACCGAGCCCGGTCTGACCACTGCCGAGCTTGTCGTAACGCAACGTCGCGACACCGTCCGCCGAGAGCCAGTCGGCGAGCGTCTTCAACGTGTCGACCGGACCGGGTTCCACGGAGGAGTTGCCGTTGCGATCCGTAGGCCCGCTTCCGGCGATGAGCAACACGCCGGGCACCACCGTCGCGGCGTTCGCGGGATGGCGAAACGTGGCGTAGATCGTCATTTTTCCGGAGGTGAACGTGACGTTCTGATCGACCCATGAGCCGCCAGAGTTGTTTGTCGCCGACGCCCCGTGAGATCCAATGAACGTCGATGATGCGATCATGACCATCACGGCGGCGGCGAAAAGCGTGCAACGCAGACGCCGGCGGATAGAACGACGTGCGAGGTTCCGTCGATATCGCATGAATGGGACTCGAGACATTGTCGAAGAGTAGTGGGAGCAAGCGCTCGGGCCGCCCGTGAGGGCGGCCCGAGCGCGTCAATCGTTGAGTGGTTACGCGAGTTTGAAGGTGATGCGCACTTGGCCGGAGTCACCCTTGGTCGCGTTCGCGACCGAGATGGCACAGGACTTCAGGTTCGAAGCCTTGGTGCCACACGAGCCGGTGCCGATCTTGCCGTTGACGACCTTGAAGTTGAACGCCGGCAAGACGCCGGTGGCGGTGATCTTCACTGGCTTGAGCGTCTTGAGGTCGCACCCAGCTTGACTCTTCGAGGTGGCGAGGCATTCGACGACGTAGACCTGGTCGCTCGGTTTGAATCCCGTGCCCCACACGCGAACCTTCGAGCCGTTCTTGAGTCCGGCGACGGGTGCGACGTGGAACTTACGTGGTCCGATCTTCACCGGTGGTGTGGTCGTGGTCGTGGTCGTGGTCGGACTCGGCAGCGCGAAGGTAATCGGCGTGCTGGCCTGATCCGCGGTTGGGGGATTGGTGCTCACGCTGATGTCGCAGTTCGCAAGGTCGCTCGACGTCGTTCCACACGTCGTCGTGCCGGCAACCGTCCCCGTCACGACCGTAACGGCCGTCGTGAAGGTTCCCGTGGCACTCGTCGTGGCCACACTTGCGGTGCTGACGTCACAGCCCAGTTCCGACGTGGCACCGACCGTGCACTCGAGGGCGTAGACGGTCTCGTTGTCCAAGAATCCTGACCCGGTCACGGTGACCGATTGGCCGTTCGCCAGTGCCGTGCTGGGTGTTGCCACGATCGATGGTCCGGCCGCGGATGCACTGGTCACGCCGAGCGTGGCGAATCCCCCAACAATCAACGCTCCCATCGCAATACTCGTAATAAATCGTCTCATTGTGTACGTCCTCCCAATAGCTGTTGTCACGATCTCTCTGTACGAGATACCGCGTTGAATCAGTTACTTCGACATGCGACGGGCACTGAGTCGCACGTTGAATCGACGTCTCAGCCTTCGATTCACGCCCGTCTCATCCTAGATGAGGGTCGGCGCTCCAGTGCGGTCGCGTCGCTGTGCATATTCATACTTTCAGAATGAATTATTCGAATTCGTCCTGTGAATGGATGTCCTACAGTTCTTGGTGTGCGCCAAATCGGATCGAGTGAATTCAGCGCGTCCTTTCGGGCGCTCGTGATGCGTTGTGCGGGCTCAAAGTGACCAACGCGTCGAGCGAAGACGTGTGGGGACCCCGTCTCGCGGCCATCGAGTATCGCGACCTCGACGAGGACTTCGTTCGCTTCCGTGACGATCCATTGGACGACGCGGTGAAGAGTGTGGTGTCGTCGGTCGTCGCCGCAGACGAATCCGATCGAGATCGGTTTCGTGCGGCACTTGACAACGACTCGGTCGGGACGCTACTTCTCTACGCCAAGCGTCGCACGCTGCAAGCCCGACGTCGATCGTCGATGAACCTCGTGGATGACGCCATCGATGCGTTCGCGCTGATCCCCACCATCGCCGACGTGCCGTGGGACACGTGGCTGAAGGCCGCACTCTTCATCGCGCGCTCGCTGGGCCGCGACATCGAATCGATCGCCCAGCGTTTCGGAACGCTGTCGACGGTGCCGGCCGCCGAGCGCTTCGACGTGGCGTACGAAGCAATGAGTCGCGTCGAATCCCTCCAGCAATGTTTCATCGCCGAAGTCACGACCAATTACGGGTCCGGTTTCATCGAGACCATCGTGCACCGCGACACGAAGTCCACCGGCGCCTTCTACAGCGCGCCTCGTCAGGCCGACGACATCGTGCCCTACGCTCCGACGACCAACCTGGCGCAGCTCACGGCGAGCGTCGCCGACGCCTACGACGCGACCGGAACGCTGCACACGGGCGCCATCGCGCAGGACCAATTGGCCGGGATGTCGTTCTCCCAACAGGTATCGGGTGCGTTCTTGGAGACGACCGGTTGTCTCAGCTTTTACGCCGACGGCACGAGCGACGAGGTGTCGTTCAAGGTCTTCGTCGCCGAGGTGCCTGTCGACACCGATGTCGAGGCGCTCGCGTCGGGTGCCGAGCGCGATGATCAGGCGGTCTGTTTTGACGACACCCGACTTATTCTCCTACTGGCTCCGCCGAACTTCGAGGACGGTGATGACGTCGCCTTCGACTTCGGTGCTTCCCTGGCGACCGCGCGACAGACGTTGACGTCGTCGACGCCGGTGGGCTGGCACAACCGTTAACGACGAAACGTGGCGAAAATCGGCGTCTGCGCGGGCCCGTAACCTTCGAGGACTGAGGGCCGACCTCGATGAGCCCCTTCCGTGATCGGTGAGCACTCCGTTGAGAGGATTACAGCGACGACGCCGAACCCTCCAGCTGTTGGATCAGCGCGGGCGTGATGACGGTGACATTGGTCGGCACGCTTATCGGGTCGTTGTCGTGCGTGACCGTGGCACTCAAACTCACGGTGGCGTTACCCGGTGTGCCACTGCCCTGAGGCGCGGTGACCGAGATCGATCCACCGGTCGCCACCGAGCCGGAGTTCGTGAGCGTCAAGGTGTACGTTCCCTGCACCGGTCCGGCGGTGGAGGCTGACGGATCGAGACTCGTGATCGTTGGCGCGACGGCCTTAAGCACCGACTCCAGAGTGCCGGTTTCGCTGTAGCCGCCATTGGCGAGCGACGTGGCGTGACCCTGGTCGATCAACTTCGACACGGCATCGAGGATCTTGCGCTCGATCGCCTCATCCTTCGCGACCTGCGCTTTCTCGGCGGTGGACTTCGGGAGTTCGGAGTTCACCAACTTGCTCGGTACTTCGAACCACTTCCCTCCGAGGAAGAGCTGCAGGGCGGCCAGTTGGGACTGGTCTTGTGCGGTGAGCGGGATGCCGGGAATCGAGTTGACCGTCGTGAGGTCGACGTTCAGGTACGCGTTACCATTGATGTCGCGAATATCGAGCAGCGGCTTGGTGCCGACGTTGATGGTGATCTCGGCGTCGTCCTTGCCATTCGCTTGGGAGATGGGAGCGCCCGTGGGGTTCACGTAGCGGGTATCCATCGACACCACACTGAGCACTTGTTGTGCTTCGGCCACGCCACTGCCCGAGACGCTGGCGGTGAAATGAAGTTGGAGGTCCGACTGGGCGCCGAGCGAAGCAATGGATTGGTTGATCGTCGCCTTCGTGGTGGTGCCGCACGCCGACAGGCCGAGCGACGCCACGACCGCTCCAAGGATCAGGACTGTCTTTCGCACTTTCTCTCCCTTATATGTAGGCCCTACTCTCCATGCGAGACGCCCGAAAACGCTTGGTGAAGGTCCTGCGCGGAACGCTAGCACCGGACATGTGACATTGAGAACACGTTTCACATCGGCCCGAAGCCGCCACAGATTCTGGTCGGATTGGGCGCCAGTCGTCGAACGCGGACGCACTCAGCGTGGATCAGGTTCATCGGACGAGGCAATGGAGTAACTCCCGAGTGGGGCCGGACATAGGGTTGCAAAGCGGAGGCTCAAAAAAGGAATGAAGGAAGAATGAAACGGAATAATTCTCGAGCCATCGCGGTCTCAAGTGCCGCGCTTCTGATCGCACCGTTGGTGTCAC
>CALGFJ010000228.1 GCA_937881055.1 uncultured Acidimicrobiaceae bacterium
AGCTCGCCAGGACGACGGGCACGACGTGGATGCCGAAGGAAGAGACCATGAGACTCTCGACGGCCGGTCCGATCACGCCGCCGCCCATCATGCACAAGATCAGGAGAGCGACACCGTCGTCGTCGTGCGGACAGAGCGTCGCGTACCAGATGAACGCCATTGGGTAGACCAACGCGATGGAGAGCCCCACCAGCGGATACACGTAGGGTGCGGCTCCGGTCACCAGCGCGAGGACGCAGAGAATTGCGGCTGCGGTCAGTCCCCCGAGGACTACGCGGTGGTCCGACTGGCGACGACTGACGGGTCCGGCGAGGACTCGCCCGAGGGCCAGTCCGAGCCAGAATCCCGCCGTGACGATGCTCCCGATCGACACGGAGTACCCAATTCGGTGTAAATGGGGAGCAATCCAACCGGCCGTCGTGGTCTCGGTCGCCACGTAGAGGACGTAGGCCACGATGAACGTTCCGAGAATCGATCGACGTTGCGCTCGATTGACGACGAGTTCGCTGCGACGGTGTTCCACGGAGAGCGGCGGAGCGATCAGGCCCCGGTTGCCGAACGTGAGTACCACGACGGCAATCGCGATCGCCACGTACAACAGGCGATAGTTGTGGGGACGGACGATAACGACGAGGAGCGGTCCGATGACCGCCCCCAATCCGTACCCGGCGTTGGTGACGCTCAGGCGACGACCACGCCCGCTCGACCTGGTGCGTACGAGCAGGGAGATGAGCGAGAAGTCCACACCACCGAATCCCAGACCGAGAAGAAGGACCGATGCGAGAAGGAGTGGCCACTTCGTCGAAAGGGCGGCACCGCACGCCCCGACGGCGGTGATCATCAGTGTGGCGGAGAGCACGGCGGCGCCCGTGAAGCGTTTCATCGCGAACCAGCCGATGGGCACGCCAAAGAAGGCGCCGACGAAATACACGCTGAGGACGACGCCCGCGGCGGGGAGCGAAAGATTGAACCGATGGGCCAGGGTGACGAGTAATGGCCCGAAGAGAGACGAGATCATGCCAAAGACGATGAGGTCCACGGTCGCACTCGTGATGGCGAGTGGTCGAAACGTGACCTCCGTCGACTCGCGATCCGTGGGGTTCGGCGAGTCCGGCATCAAGGGATCATCACGACCTCGAACGTCACGTGGTCGCGCAAAAGTACTCGCGCTGAAACGTGCGTTCGGCGACGTAGCGCTTCAGGGCATCTCGAATCGTTTCACGACTCGAGACCTCGGCGAGCAGGTCGTCGCGATTGGTGACATCGGCGACGGCGACTTCGGGCTGAGCGTGCAACAAGATTCGAACTCGCCGATCCAATCGGGGGCCGACGTCCTTTGGCGATGTCATGAAGGGACATCTCGGTGTGACGTGGTTGTCGGGTGGTGTCGGGGCCACGGACGGTAGGCCTCGTAACGGGTCGCCGCCGCGAGCAGCAGGTCCTCGCGGAATCGAGGGCCGATTACTTGCAACCCGATCGGAACTCCGTCGACGAGACCGGCGGGAATGCTGATGGCGGGCAGATTCGCCAAGTTAGCGAGCATCGCGAGAACGACTGACATGCCGGCGTGGACTTCGACGCCGTCGATTTCGGTCGGCATCGGACCCTCCGCACCAAACGGCGGCATCGACGACATCGGCGTCACGATCAAGTCGACGTCGTGGAATATCGCCGCCAGTTCGTGGACGAGTTGGCGGCGAGTGTGTTCCACGTGCGCGGCCCACGGAAGTGTTT
>CALGFJ010000229.1 GCA_937881055.1 uncultured Acidimicrobiaceae bacterium
CATCCGGGTGAGCGTCGAGGAGGCGACCGAACCGCTGGGTGCGCGCATCCGCAAGGCCAAGCTCGAAAAGATCCCGTACATCTTGGTCGTCGGCGACGACGACGTCGAACGAGGCACGCTCGGGGTCAACGCGCGTGGATCGAACGATCCCGAACGTGGCGTGAGCGTGGCGGAGTTTCGAGGTCGCGTGCTCGAAGAGATCGCGGTCCACGGCTCGCCCGAGGACCGTTAGTGCCCCTCGAGCGGTTCTCGGCCGCGTGGCGTGAGAACTACGTCGCCAACGTCGCCCAGAGCCACAGCGTTGACGACGGCACGTGCGTCTTTTGCGCACTGGCCGTGGCTCCTGTCGACGAGAGCACCGGCGTCATCGCCGCGAGCGAACTCAGCTTCGTCGTCCTCAACGCCTTTCCCTACGGCTCCGGTCACCTCCTGGTCCTGCCGAAGCGTCACGTGGCCGGCATCCAGGACCTCAGTGACGCCGAATACGAGGACTTCTTCCTCATGGTGCGCCGAACGGTGCTGGCCCTCGAATCGGCCTACGGCCCGGACGGTATGAACGTCGGCATGAACCTGGGCCAGGCGGGCGGGGCCGGTATTCCCAAGCATTTGCACGGCCACGTGCTGCCGCGCTGGCTCGGCGACACGAACTTCATGACCACGATCGGCGAAACTCGCGTTCTACCGGAATCACTGGAATCGACGTGGCGAAAGGTCCACGACCGGTTTTGAGACATCCGGATATGACGGTTCGTTACAATTGAGTGACAGGATCCGGAGGATCGATGCTCGACGGAAACTTTAGGAAGTCGGTGGAGACGGTAACGCTGCCGACCGGTCGTTGGTTGGTCCGAATCGGATTCTCGGCCGACGTCCTCACGTTTTCGGGTTTGGTCTTCTCCTTCGCGACGGCCTGGATGATCGCCCTCGGTCACTTCTGGATCGCGATCGTGCTCCTCACGTTGACCGGATTCCACGACCTCTTCGACGGACCCGTCGCCAAGGCCTCGAAACGCGCGAGCCAGCGCGGCGCATTCTTCGACTCGGTCATGGACCGGGTGACCGACTCATTGATCCTCGGTGGCGTCGCGTACTACTTGACGGCGCACGGTCACGGTCAGTTGGTGCTGTTGCCCTTCGCCATCCTCACCACGACGTACCTGATCTCGTATCAACGTTCGAAGGCCGAGAGCTTGGGACTCGCCGCCAAGGGCGGACTGATGGAGCGCGCCGAGCGGATGATCCTGCTCGGCGTCGGACTCCTCGCCAAACCGATCTTCATCCCCGTGCTCTGGATCATGCTGGCCCTGACGGCGATGACCGCGGCCGGTCGTTTCTGGCGAATTTGGCAGATCGCGGCGAGCGCCGATCCGCCGATGACCCAAGCCGGGCGGATCCACCACCACAGCAGCCGGATTCGTCGAGGGCTAAGCCGCACGTCGCGTCGCTAATCGTGGGCGACAGGTCGAAGGTCACGCTCTTCAAGACGTTGGGCGCCGTCATGGAACGACTGCCCGAGCGTTTTGACGTCGCCCTCGCGAAGCGACTGGCGCGGAGCTTCGGCCGACGCAGCACCGGCGCTCGCGCCAACCTCCGCACGAACATCGCGCACGCGTTGGGCGACGACGGTCTCGATGAGCGCACGTTGGATCGATTCGTCGAACGAGGCTTCGAGAGTTACGGACAGTACTGGGCCGAGGGCGCGAAGCTGCCGGGCATCACGCCGTCGAAGGTCTTCTCTCGATTCCGCATCGGTGAGGGACTGGAGCACCTCTACGACGCGAAGGCGTTGGGCCGCGGCACGATCATCGCGTTGCCGCACATCGGGAGTTGGGAGTGGGGAGGTTCGTTTCTCAACTCCCTGGGCCTCGGCATGACCGCGGTCGCCGAGGACCTCGAGCCCCCGGAACTCTTCGAGTGGTTCAAAGCGAAGCGCGAGTCCATCGGTATCCGGATCGAACCGCTCGACAAACACGCCGGCACGGTGCTCCTCCAGACGCTGAAGGACGGCGGCGTCATCGGTCTGCTGTGTGACCGCGACATCCAGGGCAACGGCATCGAGGTCGAGTTCTTCGGCGAGCGCGTACGTTTGCCGGCGGGTCCGGCCACGTTGGCCCTGCGTACCGGCGCGACGCTGGTGGGGGCGGCCTGTTACTCCGGTCCGGACCGCGACCACTTCGCCGTCATCACCCCGCCCATCGCGGCCGAACGCGTCGGGCGACTTCGCGATGACGTCACGAGGGTCACCCAGTCCATCGCGGTCGAGCTCGAGGGCCTCATTCGCCGAGCGCCCGAGCAGTGGCACGTGTTACAAGCTCGTTTTGACGGTGTGTGATGCGCGTCGCGATCGTGTCGCCGTACGCGTTGAGCGTCTTCGGGGGCGCCCAGGAACAGGCGCTCTCGATGAGCCGCGAACTCGCGCGCCGGGGTCACGACGTCGTCATCGTCGCCCCCGACCGCGACGACCACGCCACCTACGACACGCCTGCGGTGATCCTGCGATTCGGCCCGGTCCTCAAGGTCCCCGCCAACGGAAGTCGGGCGCCACTTACCCTGTCGCCGCGCGCGGCGCGGCGAGCCGCGCACGCCGTCGCGCAGTTTCGACCCGACGTCGTGCACTTTCACGAACCGTTCGCGCCCTTGGTCGGTTGGGGAGTCCTGCGGGCGCACGCGGCACCGGCGGTCGCGACCTTCCACCGCGGCGGCGGCGGACCGGCGTTGCGTTTGACGGGGCCGCTCCTTCGACGACTGGCGACGCACCTCGACGTTTCGGCGGCGGTCAGTGAATCGGCGGCCTCGACGATCAGAACGGCGTGCGGGATCGAGCTCACGGTGCTCTTCAACGGTTTCGAAATGGACCGCTTCGTCGCGACGCCACGAGAGCGCGGCGACGAGACCGTCCTCGTCGTGCTCGGACGCCACGAGGAGCGCAAGGGCGTCGCTCACGCGATCAACGCGGTTCGCGCGCATAACGCGACGTCCGAGGATCGCTGGCGACTCGTCGTGCTGGGCGACGGACCGCAGCGCCGCTCCCTCGAAGCACTGGCGGCGGGGGACGCCGCGATTGAGTTCGTGGGCGCGCCGAACGACGTAGAGAAACGCCAGTGGCTTCGCCGGGCGAACGCACTCATCGCGCCGTCGATCGGCGGCGAGAGTTTCGGATTGATCCTGCTCGAGGGGATGGCCAGTGAGACGGTGGTCGTGGCGAGTGATATCGAGGGATATCACGAAGCGGCGTCGGGCTTCGCCACGATGTTCACGTCCGGTGACGACACGAGTCTCGAGCGCGCGATCGAACGGGCGTTGGCCGAAGAGACACCTGAGTCGATCGCCCGCGCGAAGGCCCACGCGAGCGAGTGGTCGATGGCGACGTTGATGGACCGCTACGAAGATCTCTATTCGTTGGCCCGCAAACGATTTTCGGCGACCCGATAGCCTTGAGCTATGGCAACCAAGCAACGCTCGAGGTCTCGTCGGTCGGGACCGTCGCGCGATCGCGGCCCCCGCTACGTCGCACCGGTACTCGATCCCAACTGGCATAGCCCGTATTCGCCCACCCACGCCGAGAAGCACGCGAACCATAAAATCGTCCGCGCTTTCGCCTTGCGCAAGAAGCTCCCGCAGAGCATCGGCGTCGCCGTCGTGGTCCTGGCGTTGGTCGCTGGCGTGATCGTGGTGCCGTGGCTCCCGGTCGTCGGGATCGCCATCGCGTTGCTCTACGCGTGGGACCTTCGTCGCGCGTTGGTTCGTTACGAGGCCAAGGGACTCGCGCTCGGGAACCTCGTCCTCGATCAGTTCAAGATCGGAGGCACCGAGACGGACCGCCTGCGCCTGACGACGGTCATGGACCGTCTGTCGGCCACCTTCGGCGTCGACGCCGTCAGCACGTACATCGTGAGCGACCCCGGCTACAACGCCGCGCTCGTACCGAGTCGCACGGGACTCTCCTTCTTCGTCACCGACGCCGTCATGCGCGATTTCGAACTGATCGAACTCGAGGGCGTCGTGGCGCACTGCCTGGCGCGACACCGTCTCGGGCTGTTGTTGCGCGAGAGCGTGGCGGCGGTCGCCGTCACGAGCGACGAATCGCGACGAGCGCTCGCCGGACAGGGACTGGCCTACCGCGCTGACGAGGTCGCAGCCGCGGCGATTCGTTACCCGCCCGGTTTGGCCGGGGCGCTGCGTCGATGCGCCGCGCAGGAACTCTCCAGCACGTCGTTCTTCGCCGGCGCCACGTACGCACAGTGGCGCTGGATCTGGTTCGACATGTGGAGCGGGCGTGTGAGCGATCTCAGCGACCTCGATGACGTCGAACTGCGCGCCCGAGCGTTGGAAGAGTGGTAATAGAGGGTAGTTAGAATGGCGCTATGAGTTCATCGCACGATTCTTCAATCATCGGATCGGCCCTCGTGAAGCGCGGGCTGGCGGACATGCTGCGTGGCGGCGTGATCATGGACGTGGTCAACCCCGAACAGGCGAAGATCGCTGAAGACTCCGGCGCGGTGGCGGTCATGGCTCTCGAGCGCGTTCCGTCCGACATCCGACGCGACGGTGGCGTCGCTCGCATGAGCGATCCCGAGATGATTCAGAGCATCCAGGCGGCGGTCACGATTCCCGTCATGGCCAAGGCCCGCATCGGTCATTTCGCGGAGGCCCAGATCCTCGAGGCCCTCGACGTGGACTACATCGACGAATCCGAAGTCTTGACGCCGGCCGATGAAGAGAACCACATCGACAAGTGGGACTTCACCGTGCCCTTCGTGTGCGGTGCGACGAATCTCGGCGAGGCGTTGCGCCGCATCGGCGAGGGCGCGTGCCTCATTCGTTCCAAGGGTGAGGCCGGCACCGGCAACGTGGTCGAAGCCGTGCGACACCTGCGCACTATCAACGCACAGATGCGCCGGCTCCAGTCGGCCGACTCGAACGAACTGTTCGCCCTCGCGAAAGATCTGCACGCACCGCTGGCCCTCGTCCAAGAGGTCTCGCTCACGGGCAAACTTCCCGTGCCGCTCTTTTGTGCCGGTGGCATCTCCACACCGGCCGACGCCTCGCTGGTGCTGCAACTCGGTGCGGAGGCCATCTTCGTTGGCTCGGGCATCTTCAAGAGCGACGATCCTGATCGGATGGCCAAGGCCATCGTCGAAGCGACGACGCACTTCCGTGACGCGCACGTCGTCGCCAAGGTCTCGACCGGACTCGGCGCCGCGATGAAGGGCATCGAGATCGCCTCTTTGGAGCAGCGTCTCGCCGAACGCGGCTGGTAGAGGTGCCACGCGTCGGCGTTCTCGCCCTTCAGGGCGACGTGCGAGAACACACGTCGATGCTCGAACGCGTAGGCGCCGACGTGGTCGCGGTGCGCGAGGTCGAACAGCTTGACGACCTCGACGCGTTGGTCATGCCCGGCGGTGAGTCGACGACGATCGCCTATCTGCTCACGACCTCAGGAATACGCGAGACCCTAGGAAAGAAGATCGAGGACGGACTCAGCGTGCTCGGCACGTGTGCCGGGTTGATCCTCTTGGCCGACGAAATCCTCGACGGACGAAGTGACCAGTGGAGTTTCGGTGCGTTGCCCCTCGCCGTTCGCCGCAACGGCTACGGGCGCCAGATCTCGAGTTTCGAGACGATCGTGGAGGTGAAAGGCGTCGGTGAGGTGCCCGGTGTCTTCATCCGCGCACCCAAGATCGAGACGTGGTCCGACGATCTCGAGGTACTCGCGTTTCACGATCACGGCGACGGCGATCATCCGGTACTCGTTCGCAAAGAGAGGATCTGGGGCTGTTCGTTCCACCCCGAACTGACGAAGGATGACCGGATTCACCGTCTCTTTGTCGACGCCGTGTAGAACTCAGATACAGTTATTGAGCCCAATCGGGCGGGAGGCATAATGTCCGGCCATTCGAAGTGGGCGACGACCAAACATCGCAAGGGCGCGAAGGACAGCGCGCGCGCCAAGGTCTTCGCCAAGTTGATCCGCCAAGTGGAAGTCGCCGCGCGAGAGGGCGGCGGCGACCTCGATACGAACGCGTCGCTTCGCACCATGTACCAGAAGGCGCGTGAGTCATCGGTGCCGTTGGACACGATCGAGCGCGCCATCAAGCGCGGCACCGGGGAACTCGAGGGCGTGCGCTACGAGGCGATCAGCTACGAGGGCTACGGCCCCGACGGGATCGCGGTGATCGTGGAGACGTTGACGGACAATCGCAATCGCACCAGCGCCGAGATTAAGCACGTCTTCGCGAGAAACGGCGGCACGATCGCCGAGCCCGGGGCGGTCTCGTGGCAGTTCGACCGCAAGGGCGTCATCGAACTCAAAGGTCCCCTCGACGAGGATCAATTGCTCGAGTGGGTGATGGAGGCCGGGGGAGAGAACTTCGAAGCGAGCGGCGAGAACTTCACCGTGACGACCGAACCCCAGGAACTCGGGTCCGTGCGCGACGCCCTGGACCATTTGGGTGCGAAGGTGATTAGCGCGGAACTGACGCTGGTGCCCCAGAACTCGATTCCGGTCGATTCCGAAACCGAAGCGAAGAAGATCCTTCGACTGATGGACGCGATCGATGACCACGACGACGTCCAGAATGTCTTTTCCAACTTCGATATCTCCGACGAGATCCTCACGGCCTACGAGTCATAATTCCGGGTTTAGAGCCGGACTTCGGTCTAGTATCGAACGTATGTTCGTACTCGGAATCGACCCCGGATTGACCCGTTGCGGCTACGGCCTCGTCGAGGGATCATTCCAGGGGGTGGAGAGCTTTCGGGCGATTCGCGCCGGGACGATCGAAACTGACCACGAAACGCCCGTCGAACTTCGCCTCGGTCAGATCCTGGTGGAACTGCGCGCATTGCTCGAAGAGACCACGCCGGACGCCGTAGTCGTCGAACGGGTCTTCTACCAGCGCAACGCGAAGACCGCTATTCCGGTCGCCCAAGCGAGTGGCGTCGCTGTCGCGCTCGCTGCCGCGGCCAACGTACCGGTGCGACAGTTCAACGCCCAAGAGGTCAAGTTGGCGGTCACGGGTTACGGCGCGGCGAGCAAGGTTCAAGTGCAAGGTATGGTCGCGCGTCTTTGCGGACTGGCCGAGGTTCCCAAGCCCGCCGACGCCGCCGACGCGCTGGCGCTCGCAATCACGTACTTCATGGTGGTGCGCAGTGAACAGAAATATCCACTGGAAAGTCACGCATGATCGGGTGGCTGCACGGCCAGGTGCTGCACCATCACAAGGACGGCGCCATCGTGCTCGACGTGCACGACGTGGGCTACGAAGTGAGTGTCGCGTCGCAAGAGGACTACCGCGTCGGTGACGTCGTGGATCTCTATATCTTCACCGCCGTGCGCGACGACGCGATCGTCCTCTACGGCTTTCCGAGTTATCTCGACCGCGAATTCTTCGAACTTCTGTTGGTCACCCCGGGGGTCGGTCCGTCGACGGCGTTGGCGGCGCTTCGCACGATGTCGACCGGCGACCTCGCCACGGCGATCGAGCGCGACGACGCCAAGACGATCGCGACGATACCGGGCATCGGACCCAAGACCGCGAGCCGCATCGTGCTCGAACTCAAGGGCAAGGTCGTCGTGCCCGACTCGTACGTGGCGACGAAGGCTCCGCCCCAGAACGAAGCCATCGAAGACGCTCTGCGCGGACTCGGCTACAGCACGCAAGAGGTTCGTCAGGCGTTGAGTGGCACGACGCTCTCGGACG
>CALGFJ010000230.1 GCA_937881055.1 uncultured Acidimicrobiaceae bacterium
AGGCCGGTCTCTTCGAGGGGGAAGACCGCCGAGAGCGGGGGCACGACCTTGCCGTCGATGATCGTCTGGTTCGCCGCCCAGGCTTCGCGGTAGTTGGAGAAATGCGAGCCCTTGATCGTCTTCAACTTCATCCAGAGGTGGCGATTGTCGTATTCGATCATGTAGCCACTCGTCGCCGCGCAAGTGACGATCGTGCCACCCCGCCCGGCCACGAAGACGCTCGCGCCCATGGTCGAGCGACCGGGGTGCTCGAAGACGATGTCGGGGTCGACTCCGACGAGGGCCCGGATGTCCTTGCCCAGCCGGCGCCACTCGCTCTCGTCCTGGGTGTGCTCGTCCTTCCAGAACCGGTAGTCGTTCGCCCGACGATCGATCACGTACTCACATCCCAGTTCGTGCAGGGTCTCGACCTTGGCCTCACTCGAGACCACCCCGACCGGCGTGCCGCCGGAGTTCAACACGTGTTGCACCGCGAACGAACCGAGACCCCCCGACGCGCCCCAGACGAGCACCACGTCGCCCTGGGTCACCGGAGCGCCGTTGTGGGAGACCAGCATCCGGTACGCCGTCGAGTTGCACAGGGCGTTGACGGCCGACTCCTCCCACGTGAGGTGCGTGGGCTTGGGCATCAACTGGTTCGCCTTCACGACCGCGATGTCGGCGAGTCCGCCGAAGTTCGTCTCGAACCCCCAGATCCGCTGGCTGCTCGAGAGCATCGAGTCGTCGTGACTCGACGGGTCCTGATCGTCCACGTAGTTGCAATGCACGGTGACCTCGTCACCGACCTTCCAGTTGCGCACGGCCGATCCGGCCCGCAGGATGACGCCGGCCGCGTCCGAACCGATCACGTGATAGTCCAGCGCGTGGCGTCGTCCCCAGAACGACTCCTTGGCCAGCCGGTCCAGGAACGCGAACGTGGGCAGTGGCTCGAAGATGCTCGTCCAGACCGAGTTGAAGTTGATCGACGACGCCATGACCGCGATGAAGACCTCGTCGGGCGCCAGCTCCGGGATCGGGACCTCGTCGAGGTGCAGACTTCGCCGGGGATCCTTGTCTCGGCTGTCCATTCCCTCGAACATCGTCTGTTCGTCGCGACGAACGAAGACGGCGCGCGTCGTGGTGGGCATCGCCGTCGAGGACAACTCCTCGGCCGAGGCGCCGGAGCGCACGGCGTCGAGAATCTCACTCATCTGGGCGAGGTTAGTTCCCACCGCCACCGTGCTCGTCCCGGCACGACGATTGACGAACCCCACGGCGTGTTTTCCACGGCCGCGTGGGGACCCGAAGAGCGACGTCTAAAGTCGACGTTGTAGCGAATTGAACAGAGGAGTCTCCATGTCACGAAGCGTCATCGTCGCCGGCACTCGAACGGCAATTGGGAAGTTGGCGGGAGCCTACGCGTCGCTCAGCGCCCCGGACCTCGGGGGCGCCGCGATCAAGGGCGTGCTCGATCGCACCGGCGTCGATCCCTCCAGTGTCGACCTCGTGCTGATGGGTCAAGTCCTTCAGGCGGGAGGAGGTCAGATCACCGCTCGTCAAGCGGCCGTCAAGGGCGGTATCCCGATGACCGTCCACGCCACCACCATTAATAAGGTCTGTCTCTCCGGCCTCCAGACCATCTACCTCGCCGACCTCATGATCCGAGCGGGCGAGGCGGACATCATCATCGCCGGCGGCATGGAGTCGATGACGAACGCGCCGTACCTGCTGCCGGGTGCGCGCGCGGGCTACCGCTTCGGTGACCAGAAGGTCGTCGACTCGATGATGTTCGACGGCTTGACGTGCGCCTTCGACCAGTGCGCGATGGGACTGGCGACCGAGAAGTACAACCAGGGACGAATCAGCCGCGAGCGTCAGGACGAGTTCTCGGCGCGCAGCCACCAACTCGCCGCGGCCGCGATCGCGGCCGGCAAGTTCGCCGAGGAGATCGTCGAGGTCGCGGTGCCACAACGCAGGGGCGATCCGATCATGGTCACGACCGACGAGGGCGTGCGAGGCGAGACCACCGTCGAGTCCCTGGGTCAACTCCGCGGGGCCTTCGAGAAGGACGGCACGATCACGGCCGGCAACGCCTCGCAGATCTCCGACGGCGGTGCGGCGGTGCTCGTCATGTCGATCGAGCGCTGCGAACAGCTCGGCCTCACGCCACTGGGTGAACTCGTCAGCTACGGCCAGGTGGCCGGCCCCGACGCCTCGCTCCTGACGCAGCCCTCTCGCGCGATCTTCCAGGCGGCGAAGAAGGCCGACCTCGACGTCAAGGGTCTGGACCTCTTCGAGATCAACGAGGCCTTCGCGGCCGTCGGCCTGGCGTCCGTGGACGACCTCGGGGTCGATGAAGCGAAGGTCAACGTGAACGGCGGTGCCATCGCCCTCGGTCACCCGGTCGGCATGTCCGGTACCCGCATCGCACTCTCGGCCCTCACTGAACTGCGCCGACGCGGTGGTGGCGTAGCGGCCGTGGCCCTTTGTGGCGGCGGCGGTCAGGGTGACGCCGCGATCCTTCGCAGCCTCTAAACGGGGATGTAACTCGCGACGACCTCGTAGCGCTCGAGCCCGACCGGTCGGTCGTCGGGCAACACCAGCACGAAGGCACCACCGAGGGGATAGTGGTCTCCGCGCAACGCCTTCGGCAGTTCCTTCGCCAGGGTGATCATCACTTCGTGAACCGTGGGGTTGTGACCAACCACCAAGAGTGACGTCGTCACGGGGTCGATGGCGGCGAGATCGATCAACAGGTCTTCGGCACTGACGTCGCGACGCCCGTTGTAGATGAGCTCGCTGAATTCGCAGTGCTCGACGAAGGCGGTGCCGTGAAAGGCCCGTCGAAAGGTCTCTCGCGTTCGAGCCGCGGAACTCACGAGCGCGGTCGTGGGGCCGAATCGACCGAGTTCCTCGGCATCACTCGCCCATTCATGCAGCCGGGCGCACTCGTCACGTCCACGCTTGCTCAAGGTGCGCGCAAAATCCGATTCACCGGGCTTGGCCGGCGAGGACTTCGCGTGTCGCACCACCGTTAGATACCGCATTCGAGAATTCTGACCCAAATCCGTCACCGACACCACCGACGCATTCGTTTAGCGTTGGGGGGTGCACGCATCCCTGACGTATTTCCAGGCCATCATCATGGGCCTCACGCAGGGCATCACCGAGTTGTTTCCCGTTTCGAGCCTCGGTCACAGTGTCTTGTTGCCGGGACTGCTCGGGTGGCACAACCTCGTCAACTCCCAGTCGGCGTCCGAGTCGTTCTTCCTCGCCTTCATCGTCGGACTCCACGTCGGCACGGCCCTCGGTCTCCTCGCGTACTACCGCAAAACCTGGATCGCGCTCTTCCGCGGACTGGGACGACAGTTGGTTGGCGTTCGCAGCGCCGGTGTCTCGTCGCTCTGGCGTCTCAACGAACCCGACACCGATCCGAACTATCGACTGCTGTTCGTGATCGCCGTCGCCACGGTGCCGGTCGGGATCGCGGGCCTGTTGTTGGAGCACAAGCTGCGCGTTCTCTTCGCGAAGCCCCTCGCCGCGGCGATCTTTTTGACGATCAACGGCGTCATCTTGCTGGTCGGTGAGCGCCTACGCCGTAACAACGGGCGTCACGTCCAATTCAAGAAGCTCGAACAGCTCTCGATTTCCGGTGCCTTCGCCATTGGTTGCTCGCAAATCTTCTCGCTCCTCGCGGGGATCTCGCGAAGCGGTATTTCGATGGTCGCGGGGCTCATGGACGGACTGGACCACGAAGAGTCGGCGAACTTCGCGTTCCTGCTCGCGACGCCGGTCATCTTGCTCGCCGGCGTGCTGAAGCTACCCGACTTGATGGGACCGCTCGGCGACGGGGTGCGTTACCAGACGCTCGTGGGCGCCCTGTGCGCAATGGTGACGGCCGTCATATCGGTCAAGTTCCTCACCCGGTGGTTCACCACGAAGACCCTGACCCCCTTCGGCTTTTACAGCCTGGTCGCCGGGATCCTCTGCGTTATCCGTTTCGCCTAATCGGTGAGGATGCGACGGCCGTCGATCGCGCGGCCCAGGGTGAGGTCATCGGCGAACTCCAAGTCACCGCCCACCGGCAACCCGCTCGCGGGCTGGGACACAATCAGACCGGGCACCTGCAAGAGGCGACTGAGGTACATGGCCGTGGCGTCACCTTCGACGTTGGAGTTGAAACAGAGGATGACCTCTTTCACCGGACCCCGAAGTCGAAGGATCAACTCTTGGATTCGCAGTCGGTCCGGCGTCACCCCCTCCAACGGATTCAAGACGCCGTGGAGCACGTGATAGGTGCCGTGGAACGCGCCCGATCGCTCGACCGCCACCACGTCCGGAGGATTCTCGACGACGCAAATGGTGGTTTGGTCCCGTCGCTCGTCAGCGCATATCGGACAGAGACCACCGGTCTCGGCGATGTTGCAGCACCGCTCACAGAACGAGAGCTTCGTCTTCATCTCTTCGATCGACACCGCCAATCGCGCGACGTCTTCACTCGGCTGGCGCATCAGCCAAAACGCAATGCGCTGCGCCGACTTCGGACCGACACCCGGAAAGCGCCCGAGTTCATCGACCACGGCCTGCAGCGGTGGTGGGTAGCTCACGTGACCTCCGTCGCCCCGGGGAACATCTCGGTGATGAGGTGATCGCCCGCCGAGTCGACCACGATGACCGATTCGTCGGGTGAGTAGGTCTCTTCGGCCTCGGGTTCACGGTTGCCAATCGAGCGCGTGCTCGACGTCGCGGTGCTCGCGGTGCTGACCAAGGTCGGGTCAACGGCCCAGGTGATCTGCAACGGCGACTTGAACTCGTGCTCCATGGCACTGCGCAGTCCTTGCGCGATCAATTCGGTGTTTTGGCGCATCTCTTCGCTCGGCAGTGCGATCGTGAGGTTCTGTCCGTCGAGCGATCGCACGAAGGCGGACTTCAACAGCAACTGTGCGCCTCGCGAGGTTCGCGGGACGACCCGCTCCACGAAACGGGCCCGTACGTCGTCGATGTCGAGTGCGACATCATCGTTTCGCGTCGGCGCAACCGGTGCAACGGTCTCCGCAACCGGCGCCGGCGCCGGCGCCTTTTCCGGAGGAGTCGGCGTGACTGGGGAAGCGGTGCCAATAGGGCGAAGAACTGCTGGCGGAGCCGGGGTCAACGGCTCGACGCGAACGCCGTCGCGCTCCAACTTGGTCACGCGTTCATCGAGCGCTTCGACCGACGAGTCGAGCTCGGGGCGAATGAGCCGGACCACGGCGACTTCCAGAATGACTATCTTCTCCGGCGCACTCTTCATTTCGCGCATTGCTCGTCCAACGGTCTCCAAGATACGAACCGTGCGTGGAAGTCCCAACTGCGTCCCCCACTCGATCAGCCGATCGCGGTCGCTGTCGACGGCGTCGGCGACCTCGGGTGCGACCTGAAGCAAGAACACCTGTCGAACCTCCGCGGCGAAATTCTCGGCGAGCTGTTCCGGGTCCCAACCCTCCCTCGTCAACTCCGCGAGCGACTTCAGCGCGGCGACGGCGTCGGCGTCGACCAAAGCGCGAAAGAGTCCGTCGAATTCGGGTTGCGTCTCAACGATGGAACCGGTGGCGATGAGCTGGTCCAGGGCGCTCAACGCGTCACGCGCCGAGCCGCGACCGAGCCGCACCGCCGCCTCGATCGTCGCGTCATCGGCGTTCAACCCAGCCGCGTGCTCGACTTCGTGTAACAACGAGCTCAGCGTCTCACCGTTGAAGAGTCGGAACTCCAGGTGCTGCGTACGCGAGCGAATCGTGGGCATGACTTTGTGCGGATCGGTGGTGGCGAGCACGAAGACGACGTGCGGCGGAGGTTCCTCCAACGTCTTCAAGAGGGCGGCGGAGGCCGCTTTCGAGAGTTGGTGGACCTCGTCGAAGATGTACACCTTCCAGCTCCCGGGAGTCCCGTGCCAGGCCCCCGCGGTGATGTCACGGATGTCATCCACGCCGTTGTTGGATGCGGCGTCGAGTTCCGTCACGTCCAACGACGTTCCCTTGGTGATCGCGACGCAACTCGCGCAGATATTGCACGCGTCTCCGTCGAGCGGATTCTCACAGTTGAGGGCTTTGGCGAGTATGCGCGCAGTCGTCGTTTTGCCCGTCCCCCGGGGACCGGAAAAGAGGTACGCGTGGGAGACCCGTTGATTCTTCACCGCGCCTTGGAGGGCGCGAACGACGTGGTCTTGACCGCGCAGTTCGACGAATCGGCCGGGTCGAAATCGGCGATAGAGCGAAGTGACGCCGTCGATCGAAGTAGGGGTCGTCGACGAATCAGCCATGCACGCATGCTAATTGGGGGGTGCAAGATACCGAGGTCCAAAGCAGTGGTCAGGCGATCCGTGGCACCCAACACGATTTGCTGAGAGCTGCTGGCTTCCACCCCTGACTCGGTTCACAAACGGTCGTCGCACGGGACCCGACCACTGCTGTGAACCTCGGCAAAGAAAAGGCTATCGGACGAGCCTTCGATGCGACTCAGGTAGCCTTGCGAGCCGGTATTCATTTCGAAAAAGTGGATAACGGTTTTGAGGAGGAGTGCGAGAGCGGCCGAATCGGCACGATTGGAAATCGTGTGAGGGGAAACCTTCCGTGGGTTCAAATCCCACCTCCTCCGCC